>CBIHOP010000372.1:0-3351 GCA_966211385.1 uncultured Bacteriovorax sp. | reverse complement strand
GAATGTTTTGCGCAGAGATTGGTCCTGTTGTATCTCCCTCGGCCACTAATTTATTATTGATATAAATTCCATCAGTCGTTGTACTCCCGACAGTCATTCCTGTTTGGGTCACTATATGACTGATGAGTCTTGTGACTGTCGTTTTACCATTTGTTCCAGTGATGGAAATGATTGGAATACGACCATTGTGGTGACCGGGATACATAAAATCGATAATGGCCCCACCAACATCTCGCGCTTCTCCACTATTGGGATAGTGATGCATGCGAATTCCCGGTCCGGCATTCACTTCAATCACTCCCCCAATTTGTCCGGCGAGAGGTTTCGAAATATCTTCCATAATGAGATCAATTCCACAGATATCTAAACCAATAATTTTAGCTGCTCTTTCGCATAGGAGTCTAACTTCAGGATGGACTTGGTCTGTTACATCAGTAGCAGTTCCACCTGTAGAAAGATTTGCGGTTTCTCTTAGATAAATTTTCTGGCCTTTAAGTGGAATCATCTCAAGGCTGATTTGCTTTTTCTTGAGTAGCGATTCATTGGAAGGATCAAATGAAATTTTTGTTAAGGGTTTCTCATGACCTTCCCCGCGCATCGGATTCATGTTCTCCAGTGCAACGAGTTCCGCCAAATTATGAATTCCATCTCCCGTTACATGAGCGGCTTCTCGCCACGCGGCCGCAATCATCTTTCCACCGACAACGATGATTCTATAATCGAGTCCTTTGAAAAATTCTTCGACTAAAACAGCATCCGATTCTGAATGAGCAATTTCAAATGCGGCCGCGACTTCTTCTTTTGTTTTGAGATTGATTGATACACCACGACCGTGGTTACCATCATATGGTTTTACAACAACCGCTTCACCAATTTCGTTAAATGCTTCAATTGCTTCTTCAAGACTTCTTACAACTTTTCCATAGGGAACTCTGATTGCACCTTCACGCAGAAAGTTTTTTGTTAGATCTTTATTTTGAGCAATATCAACTGCAATATCACTGGTAAGTGAACTCGTTGTGGCCTGAATGAATTTGCGATATTTTCCATAACCCAATTGAACGAGATTAAATTCATTCAGCCTTTTCCAAGGTATGTTCCGCATGATCGCAGCTTTTAATATCGCCTGCGTGCTTGGTCCCAATTCATTCTTTCTAATTTTATTTTTTATGGCGATGATTGCACCTTCTAAATCGAAAGTTTCACCATGAGCAATAGCATCGGCAAGTTTAACGGCAGCTTTCAAAACCTCAATCATGCCTTCTTCGTTTTTATATCGAATGATGACTTGATAAATTCCTGGCGCATTACCGTAGATCGATTTGCCATATCCCACACCAATGCCAACAAGTTCTGAAAGTTCAAGTGCGATGTGTTCAACGATGTGAGCGAAATAAGTTCCCTTATGAAGTCGCTCCACAAATCCACCAACGTAACCTGGAGAACAACGATGTTCATGAAGTCCAGGTAGTAGCGCTGTGAGATTCTGAGTAAAGTTTGGAATACTTTCACTTGAGCGATCTGTGAGATCTTCAAGCTCAAGTGTCATAATGAGGACAGGTCTGTTGTGATAAATGTTTGGACCAGCGATCGTTCTAATGCTCTGGATTTTCATGACGCTCCCGTTTCTCATAACGTTGAAAAACGATGTGGCATTTGCCAGTTCTATGCCAACTGTTTTAGGCCTTTCTTAATATTCAATCGATATTCATTGGATGTTTTTCACCAAACACACTCAATGTTCTAGAAAAAATGCCCCATGCGAATTATGATGAGTGCAATAAACGCGATCCGCTCACAACAAGGTCAATCATTGAAAATTTTAAAACAGCTTTTGAAAGAAGTTCCTCTAGAAGATTTTCTTGAAAAACATTTTTGCAAGATGCCTTTTTCAATGCCTCATGGTGGATCAGAGCTGACGTCGCTTTTGTCCTGGTCTGTAGTTGAAGAAGTGCTGGCCGCTAAAAAATCAAAGTTGAGAATTGTTCAAGAAGGCCGAGTGATCAAAGATTATGTTGATCTCAGTTATCCAGAAGCAATCAAACATCATCAACTTGGTCATACGCTTCTTTTAAGATATGCCGAACTTTCTCATCCTAAATTAAAATCACTGGCCGACGATTTCTCACATTCGTTTCACACGCCAGTAGATATTCAACTCTATTGCACACCTGCCAATAACAATGCTTTTGGTTGGCATTACGATATTGAAGAAGTCTTTATCATCCAGACTAAAGGTAGCAAGCACTACACAATCAGACCAAATTCTATTTATCCTAATCCTGTTATGGCCCACATTCCAAAAGACATGGGATTTGAAAAAGAAAAAACAAATATTGAACTTAATGTCACACTTGAAGCAGGTGATTTTCTCTACATTCCATCAGGTTGGTGGCACGTAGCAAAGACGAAAGCAGAATCCATGCACATTTCAATCGGATTGATGCCTAGTTCAGCATTAGATCTATTGAGTTATCTTCCACAACATTTTGCGAGAGATACTTTCTGGAGGACGAGACTTCCGGTTCATAAAAAATTTGAAAGCGAAAAAGCGGAACTCGAGTTTTACACAAAGGCCCTTACGAAATCATTAAAAGATCTTAATGAAAAAATGACTGATGAAGATTTTGTAAAATCATTCATTAAACATATTAAAGGTCGAAGTAATAAATAATTATTTTTTTGACCAGTTGACCTGATAGAGATCATGACGACGATCTTTGAGGTTTTGAACACTGCCTTTAGTACGTGCAAAATTCAATTTATCTAAATCTAAATCAGCAATGGCCACCATTGAACAATTCGCTTCTGTGTCGGCCGCAATGCCATCACGATCGAAGCAAAAATCAGTAGGTGTTAAGATACAGCTTTGAGCATAACTAATATCTGCATTATAGACATTTTTTAAATGTCCAATATTGCCAGAGAGAGCAACGAAGCATTGATTTTCTATTGTGCGCGCTTGAGAGCAAATTCTCACGCGTAGATGACCATGTCGCGTGTCTGTAGAATAAGGAACGAAAAGAATTTGTGCTCCTTCATCAATTTGTTTTCTAGAGAATTCAGGAAACTCACTGTCGTAACAGATTTGGATTCCAATCTTTCCGCAGTCTGTATCAAACACTTTAATTTCATCTCCACCTTTCACCTTCCATGCATTTTGCTCATTCGGTGTGGGATGAATTTTTTCTTGTCTAAATATGTCCCCTTGTCTTGTGAAAAGATGGCAGACATTTTTAACTTGTCTTTGGTCATCAAACATCAGATGGGTTCCACCAACAATATTGATTTTCTTCTGAACGGCTTCTCGCTTCATCATGGCCAGAAATTTTTCCGAATAGCTCGCTAACT
>CBIHOP010000371.1:0-3370 GCA_966211385.1 uncultured Bacteriovorax sp. | reverse complement strand
TTTTCAGTCGGTGCCAGCTTGTTGATAACTTCGAGAAAAAAACACATTAAGTAAAAAGATTGATGATTCTGCCGAATGAGATCGTGATGCCAAACGAGATTCCATTCGCGAGCATGATAAATTTCAGCATGGGTTTTGGCCGGTGTGAGTTCTACCGAAAGCATAAAACCTAATTCGATGACGGAAGACTTTTGTTTTTTACCACCACCGCGTCCGCCATAAAAAACGACAGAAACTTTACGTCCACTTCGCAGTAGAAGATGGGCAATAATGTGTCTTTCATCATAGGGAACTTTTGAGAGAACGAGTCCCTCAATTTTGTTTTGCATGCCTAGAACTCTACACCCAAAAAATCAGACAGAACAATGGAAAGTTTATGTTTGAATCTTTCCGTTTTAGAAGTGTGAAAACGATCAGTTGAGTAAACTTGGTACTCACTTCCCTGTCGACCTCCCCTTCCAATCATCTGCAACCAAAAATCAAAGTTTTTAACTTCATAATCAATAAAGACTTTTTTAATTTCCGGTAAATTTACTCCATGACTAAGAGTTGTCGTAGAGAAGATGCAATCAATTTTATTTTCATATTTTTTGAGATCATCAAGAAAAGGTTGCACTTCGCCACCGACGCAACCAAGGGCCGTGAAGCCTTGTCGTCTTGCTCTTTCCACCAGTTCATCAACTTGTCCGCGATAAGCGCAAAAATAAAGAAAGACGTCATCAGCTTTTTTAGCTCGGAGTTCCCGCCAAAAAGCTTTGTGAATAAAAGAAGGTTTGAGTCCATGGAAACAAATGCATTTCACTGGTTCTCGATGCAGTTGATGATTTCCAAAATCGAGATGAATCCAAAAATCCTGATAATAGGCCAAATCTTTCTTCATGGAATCCATGACTTTTTCATCCATAGTTGCAGTTACTGCGAGCAGTGGAAATTCATAGTTTAGTATACCTACAAATCGATCATGCAGAAGCGGGCGAAAACCTTCTCCCCAATGATAAAAGAGATGAAATTCATCTATGACAAATAAGATTTTTTGCTCTTGAATAAAAAGCTCGGCAACAAATTCTTCACTCAATAGTTCGACAGTCGTTACGAGAAAAGCTTTTCGTGAACTCAAAAATTTCTGATAAACCTCGGCAAGCTGAAGTTCGCCACCAGCGAGAAAAACATTTTTTTCATCGCGCGATTTGAGGTTAGTGTAAACCTCGTTGGCCAGTGCTCTAAGAGGAGATAGATAAATAATCTTAAAATCGCTTTCGCGATAAAACTCCACAACCATCCGGGTTTTTCCAGAGGCCACGGGAGCAGTAAGAAGCGTAAAACAAGAGGGGTGAAAAAGTTCTGGTATAAGTTTCATAAAAAAGGGGTTTAACAAAACCCCTTTTCATAGACGTGAATTCAAGTTGAAGAAATTATTTATTCTTTCTCACCTAGCTCACTATTTTTAAGTCGTCCCTGAACCTTTAATTGCTTATGTCTTTGTTTCATTGTTTTTTTATATTCTTTGCGCATTGGTTTCATCACTTCATCTTTGAATGTTTCTCTAAATTTCTTCTCTTCCTCTTTGAAGGCCTTGCGCTTTTCTTTGATTTGTTTGATCAAAGCTTCATTACTGTCTTTATCATCGGCCTTAAGTTGTCTTCGCATGTCATCGAGCTCTTGAATGTGCTTAAGCTTCATATCGTAGAGTTCATTGATATGTTTTAAATGGAGCTCCTTCATTTTGAGCGTATGCTCTCTGCGCATTTGGGAATTTTCTTCTGAGAACTGCTTGATTTCTGTTTCATCTAAACCCATGGCCACCATTGGGAAAAGGCATAAAGCGAAGCTAAGTGTCAATAATTTGGTTAGTGCGGACATGAAAACCTCCGTTTTTCGGTTCTATTACTCCATATACGTTGATAGCCTAAAAAAAGTTTCGCGAAACTTTTAGGGGCGAACCGGCGTATAGAGAGTGTATGGAAGAAAAACCAACGGGCCAGACTGATAATCAACTGATGCAACTCTTTGCAGATGAAGATGATCAAATTGCTTTTGAGCGTTTGTACAATAAGTACAAAGACCCGCTATTGCGATTTAGTTACGGCTATACTTTCAATCAGGCCAAGGCCGAAGAAATGGTTCATGAAACTTTTTTGAAAGTGTATCGCTATAAAAGTCATTTTGATCCGAAACGCTCTTTTAAGGGTTGGTTGTGGGCCATTTGTAAAAATACAAACATCGATGCTCTAGGAAAACAAAAACGAGAGCCCGATGAAATGTTTACCGATGAACTGGAAATTGCGGTTGTGGACGATGCTGTTCTTGAAAAACTTATAGAGCAATCGACTCGCAAGCAATTACATGAAGCGCTTGAAATGCTCTCACTTTCACAGCGTGAAGCTACGTTGTTGTGGATGAACGATGATTTATCTTTCGAAGAAATGGGGGCCATTCTTCATCGCTCTCCACAGGCAGTAAAAAATCTCGTTCATAGAGCTAAAAATTCACTTAAAACTCTTTTAGAGAATGTTGAGGTCGCATGAGTAATTTAAAAAAATCATTCAATGAAAAAATGCATGTGGCGCCTACGAAACATTTCGATATGGATTTCAAGCGTAAGCTCAATCAGAGTAACTCTGATAAAAAATTTACCATCAAATGGTTTTCATGGGCAGGAGGTGCTGCCGTTACGCTATTTGTTTTTCTGTTTGTTCTTAAACAACAAACAAGCCTTTCATATCCTCACCAGCACTACGTAGACACTATTATCCAGGTGGAATCTTACGAGGATGAAAGCCTTGAAGATGAGAGTATTGACGAAACGATTGACTTGACGAGTTCCAGACTTGATGAGATTTAAGATGCATGAATTCACTCATGCTCGACAACGATAGCGGGATCATTACAGATCCGAAAATCCTCTCTCATTTACGAGAAACATTAAAACCAGAAATTGGTCAGACTTTTAGATGTGCCATTATCAACAAAGGTCTTTGTAAAGGTGAAGTCATTTCATTTTCTGCAACTGAATGCCGTCTTAAGCTAAGCGAATTAGCTGAACCGGTTGCTCCATGGTTTGAACTTGTTGTTGGTGTTTCGAGACCTCAGACAATCAAAAAAGTTCTCGAACATGCGACGACTTTCGGAGCTAAAAAAATCCATTTTTTTAAAGCAGAACTCTCTGAAAAAAGTTATCTCACTTCGAAAGTACTTTTGGATGAAGCGGAAATGCGCGACCATCTTCTTGCCGGACTTTCGCAATCCGGCCGCTATAGTATTCTTCCCACTGTTAAGGTCGACAAATATAACCCGGCCGATCACTATACAACTCCAGATCAGAAATTCATTCTTGACCTGGAAGGGGCTAAGACATTCAGTGAATACGCTA
>CBIHOP010000370.1:0-3381 GCA_966211385.1 uncultured Bacteriovorax sp. | reverse complement strand
AATGACGGGCAATGAGCGAACAGCTTTTTGCAATACTGGCTCAGAAGCAGTGCTTGGAGCGATGAGATTAGCAAGAACTGTCACAGGTAGAGAAAAGATCATTGTTTTCAGCGGTTCTTATCATGGCATTAATGATGAAGTTATACTGCGTGCAAACAAAAAAGGCGAGGTGAACCCCGCTGCTCCAGGAATTAATTCCGAAGCGGTAAGCAACATGATTGTTCTTGATTACGGAACATCGGAGTCGCTCGAAAAAATCCGTGAATTGTCCGGAGACGTAGCTGCCGTTCTTGTTGAACCAGTACAAAGCCGACGCTGTGATTTTCATCCAGTTGAGTTTTTAAAAGAAGTTAGAAAGATCACTGAACAATCACAAACATGTTTGATTTTTGATGAAATCATTACAGGCTTTAGAATTCATCCGGCAGGTGCTCAAGGGCACTTTGGTATTCGTGCCGATCTCTGTACTTATGGAAAAATTGTTGGTGGTGGAATGCCTATTGGCGTGATCTCCGGTAAAGCAGAATATATGGATGCCCTTGATGGCGGATTTTGGCAGTATGGAGATGATTCAGCACCAACGGTTGGCGTGACTTATTTTGCTGGAACTTTTGTCCGTCACCCTCTTGCCTTGGCAGCCGCAAAAGCTGCCTTGACTCTACTTAAAGAGGGAGGACTATTACAGTTTAATCAACTCAACTCTCGCGCAAAAAAATTCGTTGATGATTTAAATCAATTCTTAACTCTTCAAAATGCACCCATTGTCATGAATCATTTTGGAGGATTGTTGAAACCAAAATGGACCAAAGATGTGAGTGGAGGGGAAATGCTTTTTGCACTTCTGCGCTTTAATGGAGTCCATGTGTATGATGGGTTTCCATGGTTCATTAATCTCGCGCATACGGAAGAAGAATTAAGCGCAGTCATCATGGCCTTTAAGAAGTCCGTCTTTCAAATGCAAAAATTAGGGCTCTTTCCAAAAGGATTAGAGGAAGCATCTGAGACAGTTGAGAAAGTTTCACCAGCTGCAAAAGTTAAGATTTTTGATCCGATGAAAGCGCCAATGATAGGAGCTAAAATTGGTCGTGATGATCAAGGTAATCCCGCGTGGTTCATGGAGAATCCAAATAAGTCAGGCGAATTCTTTTTATTGGAAGGTTAAATGATGGAAGCGATTCATACAGGTATCAAGGTTAACTACAATCCATTCGAGCAAGGGCCAATTGAAATTGGAGCTCCTTCCACAAATGCACAGAGAGAAATATGGTCATCGCTGCAAATGGATGAACATGCGACTCTTTGTTATAACGAAAGTATCTGTCTTGAGCTTAATGGATATGTGAACATTGATTATCTTAAAGAGTCGCTTTTAGATTTAATAGATCGGCATGATGCTCTTAAAATGGTTTTCAGCAAAGACGGTAGTATGGTCTCTTATTTGGGCGTAGATAAGACTTCCATAACTTTTATCGATATTGCAGATAACGATAATCGTGATGAGCAAGTGACGAAAATAAGTGAGAGGGAAGTTCTCACTCCATTTGATTTGATTAATGGGCCCTGTTTTCGCGCCACGATTGTTCGTTATTCAAACGATAAAACACTCGTCTTCTTAAGCTCTCATCATATTGTTTGCGATGGCTGGTCTTTTGGAGTCATTCTTAAAGAATTCGGAATGATCTATACCGCAAAAGTTAATGCAACTTTTTCTGAATTGGAAAAAGCACCTTCGTTTTTCGAATATTCTTCTCTCGTAGAAGAAGATCACAACCATGAGCTCTATTGGAGAAAAGAATTTTCTGAGCTGAAAGATAAAAACTTTCCAACAGACTATGAAAGACCCCGTTATCGTTCATTTAAAAGTAAACGAATAGATTTTCAGATTCCTGAAACAACCGTCGCTTACCTGAAAAAGTTAAGCGTAGGTGAAAAGTGTAGTTTTTATAATACGCTCATTACTGCTTTCAATTTAATTCTCGCAAAACTTAATCAGAGTGATGAAACAGTTATAGGTCTTGCCAGTGCCCATCAGGCCGTTATCGGCGAGTTTGGTTTAGTCGGTCACCTTGTCAATTTATTGCCGTTAAAAACAACGATCCCTAAAAATGCAACATTGAAAGAATATCTTCAGATCGTCAAAAACAAAATGATGGATGCTTTTGAGCACCAAACATTTTCATATGGATCTATCGTTCATGCATGTTCACATCTTGAGCGTAAAACTGGAGAAACACCTTTATTAAATGTTGTTTTTAATATTGATCAGCAGTTGCGGCCATCGGAATTGAAATTCGGCAATATTACAGCAACCTACAGAACGATTCCCCGCGAGTTTGAAAACTTTGATATCTTTATCAATGCAGTCAGTGGTGGAAACTCGCTTGTTTTAGAATGCCAATATAATTCAGAACTTTTTTCTGTCTCAACGATAACCAAGTGGCTTCAATTTTATGCAGAATTGCTCACTCAACTGGCAGATCTTAAGGATCAGTCTATTGATAAAATCGATTTTAATCTCCTTTATCGTCCGCAGATAAAAGATGTCTTTGAGCCAAAACTGGTACAAGAGCGTATTTTTGAAAGAGAAGAAACCATCATTTCTAAAATTTGGAGCGAAGTTCTGGTTCTTAAAGAAATTAAAGGACCAGATCATTTCTTTACACTAGGTGGGCACTCACTTCTCGCCATTGAAGTCGTCCGGCGCTTAAACTTAGAGTTTCAAACACAACTTCAAATGAAAGATATATTTCAATTTCCAACTGTACGCGAATTAGCTCAAAGAGTTCATGAACAAATAGAGGCACCGATACAAAAGAAGAATTTGATTATTCCATCATCTGGAAAAATGAATTCCGAAGTAGGAATGAATCAATATCAAATTTGGTTTCTGGAAGAGACAATTCCAAATACAACCATGCATAACCTTCCATCGGCATTAAGATTAAAAACAAATGTCGATGTTCAAGCATTGGAAAGAGCTCTCAATATTCTCATAAATCGTCATCCTGCAATGCGGACTTCATTCCGGATGGAGAATTCAATTGTTCAGCAATTTATTCATGCAAGCGAAGATGTGAAATATAAATTAGAACATATTCATTGCACTGAGGCAGCATTAGAACCGTTACTCACAAATGCTGCCGCACATGTGTTTGATAAAAACAAGGCACCACTATTCGTAGCTAAACTTTATGAATTAGCACCGAATGATTTCGTTTTTTTCTTCATGGTTCATCATGCGATTTGGGACGGGTGGAGTTTTGATATCTTCTTTGAGGAACTTGATATTGCTTACCAAGCAGCTAAAAATTTTGAAACACCTAAATTTAGTAACAATCCTTCCATCAATTTCATTGATTATTCTCTCTGGCTGCAATCACA
>CBIHOP010000369.1:0-3388 GCA_966211385.1 uncultured Bacteriovorax sp. | reverse complement strand
AAACTGGTTACACCACATTAGGAGCTGATCTTGGTGTGAGTGAATCTGTTGATGTTGGTGTGAAGTACATCAGCGATTTAGGAATAGCTGGTGACTTGAAATGGCAGTATGCCGGGAACACCTCTGATCATGGTTTTAAAGGAGCTCTCGCAGCTTATGCTGGCATTGGTTCTGAAACTTTAAGTGAGTCCAATTCCACACCATCAAAGGCCGAATTATCAAATTTGGGTGGCGGTCTTGATGCTATCTTTGGCTATCGGTCGGGAAAAAGTTTACTCTTTTATGTTTCTCATTTTTACGATGTCGCTTCCTATGATCTAAAACAAACAAGAGGAGCGACAACAACAAAGTTTCATGGTTCTTCCAGAAATTTGGGAGGATCCGCTGGATTTATTCTTTCGCTTTTCGAAAAAATAAATCTAACAGGAGAGTATGCACGCTCAAAGGCGACTTCAGGAAATTCTAAGTCGTATGTGAATGCCATTGGCGGCCAGCTCGAAGTCGAATTTTAGTGATCCATCATGCGATAAATAAGACTCGCAAGAGCGCGTGCGCCTTTTTGAGAAAGATTATCGTAGAGTGGATTATATTCATAAATCCCAAAATGTTTTAGTTTTAAAACATCCAGGCAGTAAACTAAAAGTTCTTCCACAAAATGATAGGGAAGTCCGCGGTGGTTTACGGCAGATACACCTTCCATGATTCCAGAATCAAGCGCATCAGCATCGAGGCTCAAAACATAAACGGCTTCAGGATCATAAGGAATCATGCGATCAAACTGTTTCCAATTCTGGGAAAAGTTTTGTGTGAGTACTTTTAGATCTTCATAAGTCGCTACAACTTCTTTTGCTTTTCCTAATTCACTCATCGTCGTTTTTGCATTGGCGAAATCATGAATACCCAGCTGAATGAGTTGAAATGATCCATCAAATTCCTGAGCGAACTGGCGAAAAGGAGTTCCTGAATTATGGAACTCATCAATACGTGTATCAAGATGTGCATCGACGTTTATGACGATAATTTTTTTATGACGGGCATTGATCGCCTTCAAAAGAGGGTAGACATGATCATGACCGCCACCAATGGAAATAAATTTCTTGGCCTTCGGATAACTTGTCATCATGAGTTCAAGTTTTTCAGCGGCCGCTTGTTGAGCTTGATCAAATTGAGCCTCTTCAAGTTGAGGATTTCCCACTTCAACATCGGACCAAAGTTCTGAAGTATGCAGGGCCAATTTTTTGACAACTGAAAGAATGGCCTCAGGAGCATAACTAGCACCACGACGACCGAAATTCCTAATGACTCCTACATCGGATGAATGTTTGAAGAACAAAGTTTGGGCCTCAGAGGGCAATACTCGATTTTCAATCATGCGTTCGCGGTCGCGGGTGCTGGCATTTTCGAGAATAGGATCAGTTTTCATGGACGTCCTTAGGCATATTTAGCCGTTTAAAAAAAGTCGATGTGAGTATATCATTAATCCATAGAATGAAAAAAGAATGGTTCATATTTAGAGGCACACATCACCACGGACCTTATTCCCTGGCGGAATTGGTCGAATTTTTAAAGAGCGAAGAGCTCACGACACAATCACTTATTTGGAAAGAAGGATCAGAGAAGTGGGAAGCTGTGGCGAAAATTCCCGAAGTCATGCAGGCCTTCGAAGGCACTGATTCTGTAAAAGGACCGGTTCTTCCAGATCTACCCACTGAAGTTGATGAATTACCTCCGCCACCTCCGTCACCCATTAAAAGTGCGGCACCCATTGCGAACTCGGATGATGATGAACTTCCACCACCCATTCCGTTAGATGCTCTCCTACAAACGAAAACTACAACAGGTGAACCAAAAGCGAAGGCCTCTCCACGCAATTGGAGGGCAGGTCTTTTTGCAGCAGCGGCACTACTTTTAATCGGGCTCATTGCTTGGTTTGCTTTTTTGGAGCCTGGAAAAACTAGTATAAAAATCAAAGGCCTCATGCCGGTTTATCTTGAGCGTTTGCAGGAAACTGCTGAATCAAAAAGTCCGGCCATTATGTTTTCGATGGCGCTTTCACTTGATGGAAAAACGATTTGGGTCTCAACAAACAAAAGCGGCGTCGTACTCGCTAAAATTAAACTTACGAGTTTACCTAAACGAGTGTTAGGTCAACAAACGGTCGTTGTGCTCACTCAAGGCGTAATTAGAAATCACATTGGGAAATTTGATCGCATGGATCTTCTTGAAGGCAATCAATTTACTCCGGGCGAATATAAAGTTCATCTTGAAGGGAGAAAAATTCACTTCCTCAACGAGAAATTTCCATTCCTCAATAGTTTTAGTTTCACTAAAAAATTAAATTCACGTATTAAGTACGAAGGCGATGCTCTCATATATTCTGGGATTCCTCGCGAATTTGAAAAAAAGCTGATTGATTATCAATCGACAATGCTCAATGAAAAACTAAAACCATTTCTTGATAAACAGGAGAGACTTACAACATTCCTATCGCTCCTTAATCAGACGGCAGAAAATTATTTACTGATGCTGGATAAAATTAAAAAGGGAAGTGAGATGAATGAGTTTGAGACTCAATATCAGCAGAACGTTTCACCGATTATCCAAAATCTTGTTCTGGCCGCGCATGATATTTCCAACAATCCAGAGTACAAAGAAGATTTCAGAAATCCAATCGCTCCTTACAAAGATCAGATCCAATTAGGAAAACAGATTGGTGAGATGGCCTCAGATATGATTACTGAGACTCGTAAACTAAAAAAAGTGACTGATAAAGATAAAGCTCAACTAAAAACAAAATTTGAAGGTCGTTACCGTACTATCAAAATCCAAATTGATTTGAATCTTAGAAAGCTCAAAGACCATATCGATAAATTATCAGTATAGAATGGAGTAAGCACCTTTCTGTTCAAAAGAAAGTTTTTCAGCGCACGTGAATTCACCTTTGTCGTCTTTTTTTACCGTGGCCCCATAAAAGAGTGGATCGTGCTCAAAAATCATCGTGAGATTTTTATTGCTGATGAATGAGAGAAATTCTTTTTTATCTTTTGTCGTGACACCCGGAGAGATGTCATAGCCCATGACCCAAGGAATGTGCACATGATTCGATGTTGGGATGAGGTCCGCCATATAAATGAATTTTTCATCGTAAGCGTGAAGTAAGTAGGGCGTGTGTCCCATTGAACATTTAAATTTTAGGCCCGGAAGAATTTCGCCTTCCATGCCTTGAAGAAAATGAATCTTGTTTTGTTTTTCATACCACTTGATGACCGGAAGACAGTATTCCATTTGGAACGAGCCTGTGTCTCTGTCGGTTGGTTGCAAACTGTATTCAAAATGATTTTGATGAAGGTGAAGAGTGGCCTGATCGAAAACTGGCAACATCTCGTTG
>CBIHOP010000368.1:0-3398 GCA_966211385.1 uncultured Bacteriovorax sp. | reverse complement strand
GCTCGTTTCACCTGATACTTCTGTTTTAGATTGTCCGAGACCCACGGCAAGCGTGAGATAAAAATTTCTTTTACTCTCTACGAAATTTACAAAGTGATAAGTGGCCCCCACTGTGGCCATCGTTCTCGTAATCGGAATATCTAAATTCTGAGCATCAACACGATAGACATCGTTATCAATGCGCACACCATAGTTCATTTCAAATTCAGGCATGAAGCGGTGATTGTATTCAGCTGAAACACTGTAACCCAGCCCCGAAGTACTCTGATCCTGAGCGACTGATGAGGCCGATTGCGATAAGGCCTTGTTGTAACCGAACTTCAATGAATAATGATTTTCTAAACGGAAGCGGCGATACTGTTCGTTGATTGATGACTTTGGAATGAGATCAGGGGAAGAGGCGATCTCCAATCCTACATTTCCATAGACAACAGAGTTGCTTGAAACGATATCTTCTTTTTTAAATGGCACAAGCAGGTCGCGCTCAACAGGAACCCAGAGAGAGTAATTGCGATTAACTTCAATCGCCTTGCAAACCATACTCACATTGTCATTGGCAAAAATGATTTCCTGATTTTTCAGAATGCCATCTTTGATCCCTTTACCGACGACGAACGATTTACGATCTTTTGAAACGGTTTGAATAACCGTCAACTCCTCTCGGGCATAGGCCGTTGCTATTAGGGAGAAAATAACGAGAGCAAAGAGTTTTTGTTTCATACGTTTATTCTAACGGAAACCCGTGCCAATAAAAAGTGCCACTTTAGATAAGCAGGGTTTTCACCCCCCTCTGCAAAATAGGGAATCTACCAAGAGTATACCGGAGCACCAGGGTCGGGGATAAAATAGTAAAGATCCCTATAAGGAGAACGATAAGCTCAGTTGAAGGAGTAAATTCGCCCGAATGAAATTTAAGTTGAACATCACAAAATTGCTTTTTGTTTTTGCAACGACTGTTGCGGCGATTTCGTGTGTTCCAAAAGCAACTGATAAAAAAGCAGTGTGTGGCGAGAATCAGGCCTTCGATAATGTGAGCCGTAGCTGTTACAGTGTAACTGAAATTCGCTATAAACCAGAAGCGACGAAAACGAGTGAAGGTCTTGTTCAAGAAACTTCTGAAACACTCACACTTTCATACACAGATAAAAATAAAGATCAGGCCATTAGTTGTAGCGTAACAGGTATTTCTTCAAACATTGAAGTTATCTCCCCGTTAGTCGTTAATGGCGGACTTTTTACCAAAGCACTTGAAGTGGCGGATTCGGCAAGTGATCTTGCAGATGCAATTCCTGCTGGTGCTGATAAGGCCTCTGCGACAGCAGCGCAGACTGCCTTGCTCGCAGCACTCGATACTGCTCAGAAAACTTATCTCTACTCAAAAATTATTTCTCAGATGGGGATTTTTAAGACGCAAGTAAATTTACTTCTTACACTTGCGGCGAGCTACCCAAGCGATACTTCTGTTCAATATTTTAATACACTCACACAGACGCGCTTAGGGGTTCTCACTCCATTACTTTCAATGGTGGATAATCGCTGTGAATGTACGGCCGGAGTTTGTACCACAACTGTCATTCCAAAAATCAATCAAACTGGCACTGGTGGTTTTACTTATACAGTGTCGGATGCGGATGGAACAAGTAATCCACGTGCAGTCACAACTACGATCACGGCAATGTCCGCAACAACATCACACTTAAAACCAGTGGCAGAATCTAGTTACGAAATTTTTTCGGAGAGTTCGACGGCCACAGCAGGAACACATACATTCTCACTTCCTTCGGGCGATGATCTTTTTGGAACAACATCTTTCAAATATGCTTTTGGTGGATCTAAAAACGGAAGCAATCAAGGTTTAACGACAGCAGGAAAAGTTTGGGGCTGTATGGACCTGACAGGTTCATCGGGGTTGACTGATAATACTTGTCTTTATTCTCCGACAAATGGAAACGCTTTTACTCCAATTGCTTTTTCAGTAGCGTATGCTGATCTCGCTCTGGGAGATTTAACGTACGATACACTGGCACCTGGTGCTTTTGGTAATTCAATTACCGTTCAGTATTTTAATATTCAAAACAGTATGATTTCTGCAGATCCATATTTGACGAAAACGCAGTTATTCGGAATGGTCTCAGCATCAACGAATGAAAGTTTTGTTCGAGTTGTAGGAAACGCTATCAAAGTTTTTATCAATCCGGGTATCACGAGTTCAGCTGATATTCGCGATATGATTAATAATCATCCTCAGGCTTCAAAACTGGTGAGTGTTTCTGGCGGTAGTACTGCTACTTTTCCAACGGCCACTTCCGCTACAAATTTGACTGGGGGAGTGGATGCTTTCGACACTGTACCGTTTACAATTAGCAGTTCGACATCGACTTCAACGAATACATCAAATGTCATGATTCGCATGAATCCGACAGATGATGTACCAGTAATGAATTATGTCGCTTCTACATCAACAACTGTTTTGGAAGACGTTACACCAATCAACATCAATCTCTCATCAACGTTCACCGATGTTGATACAGACGATGTTACATATTTCAATACGTGTGAAATTGATCAGACAGACGCAGTCTTTTTAAGTTATTTCACACTGCCAGTTGTAAGCTGCTCATGTGTACTCACGACATGTACCGCGCAAGTTATACCTAATGCCAATGTCTCAAGTGCATCGGCCTTTACCTTTGCTTATCGTATTGGAAGTTTTAACGGAGTCTCTACTCAATATACTTCGTACCGCAGTTATAGTGTAAACATTACACCTGTCAACGATGAGCCGACACTTGCTGGAGTTTCGAATCAAACAATTGCTGAAGCAACTTCGACAGTTCCTAATAGTGGTTTTATAGATGTGACAGTAGGAGCTGGTGGCTCAGGATTTGAATCTTCACAGACGTTAACTCTCACAGCAACGAGCGGAAATACAACTCTTCTTCCAGATGCAAATCTTGTGATCACAACTCCGAGTGCAGGTGTGCGAAGAATTACATTTACACCAGTTCTCAATAAATCTGGTTCTGCAGTTGTTACAGTCAAATTAAAAGATAATGGCGGAACAGCAAACGGCGGAGACGATGAAGTCACGCAAACTTTTACTCTTACAGTAACGCCTGTTAATGACCCACCTTATTTTATTTCCGGCCCGACTACCATCAATACGAATGAAGGTGGAGCTGTGCAGACAGATGCTTTCGAGATTGACGAAGATATGGGTAGTTCAGCGGATGAAAATATTCAAGGCATAGTGATTACCAATGTTGTGTCGGACAATCCAACTGTTCTTCCAGCGTCGGCCATAACCATGTTCTATGATTACGATAAAGATGGTATCGAGGATGTTGGTGAAGAAAAAGATATCGGCGATACATTAGAAACGGCTTCTGCAAATGATG
>CBIHOP010000367.1:0-3404 GCA_966211385.1 uncultured Bacteriovorax sp. | reverse complement strand
GACGGAAACGTTGAAATATCTTTCGCAATTTTCTCAAAGCCAGCTGCGCATTATCGAAAAGCTGGAGCAGCTTAATAAGGCCCATGCACTTATTCACATTGATGATGTCACTGGACTTTATAATCAAAGAAAACTTTATAAAGATCTTTCGATGCTCGTTGATAAATTTCAAAAAGACGAAGAGCCATTTTGCGTGCTATTCGTAGACATTGATTACTTCAAAAAAGTTAACGATACCTATGGCCACTTAGTGGGTACAAGACTTCTTGAAAGTGTCGCAAAAGAAATAAAGTCTCTGCTTCGTGATTCAGATATCAGTTATCGTTACGGTGGAGATGAGTTTGTTATTATTCTTGTGAACTCAGATGCGAGTGCCGGCAAAATTGTAGGTGAGCGTATCCTGAGTAAAATCAAAGAACGTCAATACGATGTTGATACGGCCAACAACAAAAGCGTTCGTTTAAGTGTTTCGATTGGAGTTGCTGAATTTCCATCAGATGCAAAAAACGCGGAACAAATTCTTTCAATCGCGGATCGCATGATGTACGAAGCGAAAGAATCGGGTCGTGGAGTTGTCTTCAATACTCAAGACGTTTTTAAATCCAGTTTGAAAAAAGCAGTTCTCCCATAGGTAGTCTATGATCATTCTCGTATTGAGCGATCTCCATCTTGGTAAAGGAAAATTCCTCCAAAATGGACAGCTTAATCTTTTAGAAGATTTTCTGGAAGACGAAAAGTTTTTCGACTTCTGCGATTATTATTCTAAGGGCGATTATGAGAAAGCGGAGGTTCACCTTGTCCTCAATGGTGACATTCTTAATCTCATTCAAATTGATGTTGATGGCGTTTTCACAAATATCATTGATGATGAAGTCACAGTCCGAGCGATCGATGCCATTGTGAAAGGGCATCCGAAATTCTTTGAAGGACTTCGTCGTTTCATCCGAATCCCAAATAAAAAAATCACTTACGTTATTGGGAATCACGATTCAGGTATGGCCTTCAAAGAAGCTCAAAATGCACTTCGCCGTTATGTTGGTGAAGAATTGGAATTTTGTTTTGAGGCCAACATCAGTGGCGTGCATATTGAACACGGTCATCGTTTTGAGGTAATCAACACTGTTCCTTCCGACAAATATTTTATGGAAGGTCCCAATGGGAAACTGATTCTCAATCTTCCATGGGGAACACTTTTTTGCATCAATCTCCTTCCTGTTTTACGGAAAGATCGTCCGAACATTGATAAAGTTCGACCGCTATCGAGTTACGTGAAGTGGTGTTTTTTCTACGACTTTGCTTTTTTCTGGAAAATGACATTTCAAGTTTGCCGTTATCTCATCCAGCGTAATTTCGATGAATACATCAAACAAAACAGAAATTTCAAAACGACACTTTCGATTTTAAAACAAATTACAATCTATCCTCTCTATGGAAAAAAAGCGAAGGCCATCCTTCGCCGTAATCCAGGAGTGCACACTGTTGTCATGGGCCACACTCATGTTCAAGAGTGGCTGCGCTTTCCGGAGAACAAATATTATTTTAACACTGGTACGTGGAACATGATTCCGCAGCTAGATGCCGGACAAATGGAAACGTCGACGAAGTTCACTTACGTGCAAATCAGAGTTGATAAAGAAAAACGACAGTTGCTTAACGGTACAATGAACCTATGGCAAGGAACGTGGAAACCCTTCCGGGAAGAGGTTTCCGCGCTCTAAGTTGAGTTATCTTTTTCCGCCACCCCAAGTGATTCCCACACTGATGTAGACATATTTCTCTGAGCTATTAAATGATGAGCTTGATCCATCTTTATAAGTCTTTGGGGCAAGAGTTTTATTGTTCATTCCCACACCCGTTTGCAAATACACACCAGATTTGTGAATGAGACGAACACCAGCTTCAGCACCTACGCTGTAACCGATGGCACCGCTGTAAACATCACCTTTATTTTTATAAGTGCTATCAACAATAATCATTCCTCCATTTACACCACCAACCATGTCGAGACGAAATGATTTTGCTTTTACGAGGGGAACATTTGTTTGCAATCCGATTTTGACAGTTTGAAATTCATTGCTGATACGACCGAGTGAACTGACAGAACCAACCGGAAGTCCGGAACCAATTGAAGTCACTTCCATTACGGAACGCGATTTTTCATAACTTGCTTCAATACCCAAATGTTCAAACATCTGATAGCCAAGTTTCACTGACCCGGCAAAAGCACCTTCAGTACTTCCGTCGAGTGAGCCTGTTTTAGAAGAAAGAGTCACACCGTTGGTTGTATACTTGGCATCGCTATCAACAGACATATTGTTCTTAGCTGTCCAAGTGATGAAGAC
The DNA here is from genome assembly GCA_966211385.1 of uncultured Bacteriovorax sp. Classification (GTDB taxonomy): domain Bacteria; phylum Bdellovibrionota; class Bacteriovoracia; order Bacteriovoracales; family Bacteriovoracaceae; genus Bacteriovorax. The sequence goes on along the minus strand of CBIHOP010000367.1, from coordinate 1,062 downwards.
GCGACCTTTTAAATGTACACCTTCTTTTGAATCGTTACTTTTAGCATATTCAATCGCAGTAGGAGCGACACTGATTGAATCGGGATGAACGCCTAATTCGCGAGCTACTTCCTCTTTAACCATTTCCTCTTGAAGGTTGAGATTTAACTCACTGGCCATGACAGATGAGCTTAATAGAGCAAAAAAAGCCGCCATAATGGAATGTTTTAAAGTCATTTGATTACCCTCACATGATATTTGTTTGCATTTTAACTTAGGAGGGCGGGGAACGAAGTATAGACGGTAAAAAGGGTAAGGGGGTGTCTAATATTTAGACAAAAAAAAGGGCCGTTTGAAACGGCCCCTATGGAAACTATGCTTTTTTAGAAGCTTTTTTGGTCGCTTTTTTCACTGGCGCTTTTCTTGTCGCCTTCTTTTTAACTTTTTTCTTCATTACAGATTCAACTTTCTTTTGAATCTTATTAAGTTCTTTCTTTTGCTCATCCATAAATTTACGAGCTTTTTTCACTTCGGCCTGAACAGTTTTTTCAATTTTCTTTTCAAGGTTTTTCTTCTCAGATTGGAACTTTGAAACAAGTCCAGTCACTAAGTGTTTCTTTCTTAGTTTTTCAATTTCTTGTTTGAGGTCTTGAAAAGATTTTAGCAATTGCTTTTTGTCCATGGTCGATTTCTCCTTAAGAACGTTTATAGCATTTTTTTACTTATCGGGACTCGATGGCCGAAACCAAAACTTTTTGGTTTCACTTTTAGTATAGGGCAAAATTGTTTGCGTTTATACTCTGATTTCGACAAAAGTTGATAAACTTTTAAAACTTCCTCTTTTTGATGTCCGCGCTTGATGAGATCAGTGGCCGTAAATCGTGAAGAAAGCAGGGCCTCGAGAATAGGATCTAAGCGATCATAAGGAGGAAGTGAGTGGGAGTCTTCCTGATTTTCCCTTAATTCCGCCGAAGGAGGACGTTTAATGATGTCTTCTGGAATGATCAGGACATATTTTTTATTAATCCATTCCTCGATCTGAAAGACTTCTGATTTCCAAAGATCTCCGAGGACTGAAAGAGC
>CBIHOP010000366.1:0-3406 GCA_966211385.1 uncultured Bacteriovorax sp. | reverse complement strand
AAGAGAAAGATTCTTTTTTGGTTGTTGAGCAGCCACAGGCTTTTTCTGTTCTGGCTGAACTTTTTTAGGCGCTTGAGCAAGAGTTTCAGTAGAGCCTGTTTTTTGTCCTAAACCGGCTTCTTTGAAAGCGCCGTTTGTACGGGCCATAGTCTGACGATCAAAAGTTTGATCTTTTTCTCCGGCAAAACGCGAATTTTTTGGGCGTTCTACGAGACCATGTGTTTCATTTGCGACGATTTGTTTTGATTGAGCGTCTTTGATTGCTTTAAGCGTTTTAGGCGAGATGAATTTAATATTTTCCAGTTTAAGTGAAGCAACTGGAGCTTTTTTGAAAGGTGCATTTACCGTTTTTTCTTCTGATTGATGAACTTCACGAATGAACAGAGCAGTCACACTTAAGTGGATTGCCAGCGACAAAAGAAACGCATACGAGATTTTTGCTTTTTCTTTCTTGAAGAGTTTCATGTCCATCCTTAACAAACCAAGGCGTGCCTTGTGGTCCTATCTTAACTCTTATCGTTTAAAAGCGGGAGAAAGTTAAGAAACATTCGGACAAAAGGCACAGGAGAAAATCACTCAAAAATAAGCTTATTGGTTCTCGAAATATTCGTCATCACCCAGTGGTCTTGCCTTAGGCACAACGGTTCCATTCTCTTCAGTCTGGATAACCTCTGGAGTTTCCGCAAATGACTCAATGATTGCTCCTTGAGTATTTGGGGCAACTTTTTTACCAGTTTGTTTATCAATCCAAACCTGAGAAATACCATCTGGTATTGGAAATGGGTTATCGCCAAATTTTCTAATTGTGGCGCGCATATATTCTTTCCAAATCGAAAGTGGTGATCGACCACCTGTTTCGCCGTAACCCAAAGTGCGGTTGTCATCAAAACCTGTCCATACACTCGTTACAACATTTGGACTATAACCCACAAACCAAGCATCAACGTAATCGTTTGTTGTACCTGTTTTACCTGCTATATTTGGCCCTAATTCACGTGCTGATCCTGCAGTACCACTTGTGATAACCCCTTTCATCATAGACGTCATAACGTAAGCTAAGCGTGGATCATAAACTTGTCTTCCACCTAAACTTCTGAGAAATGGATTTGTCGAATCATTCGGTGTTTCCATATCTTTATCAACTGAACTTGGAATTTTCATGTCTTTATCAAGTTCATTCACTTGATATTTTTTTCCATCACGATCAACAACGGATGTAATCGCGTGAGGAGTGATGAATGTTCCACCATTGGCGAAAATGGCATAAGTCGTGGCCATATCTCTCGGAGTAACACCAAAAGTTCCAAGCGCAATACTAAGATTGTTCTCCAATTTAGCATTGAATCCAATACGATCAGCAAATCTTAAGATGTTACCCACACCTACTTTGTCTGCAATTTTAATTGTTGGAATATTTCTTGATTGCTCAAGAGACACACGCATTGTTACCGGTCCGTGGTATTCACCATCATAATTTTTTGGTTTCCAGCTGGAAGCAGAATCGAATCCCGGCATAGCTTCCGGAGTATCCATGATGATTGTTGCTGGATTGTAACCATTTTCAAGTGCAGCCGAGAAAAGTATCGGCTTAAACGATGAACCTGGCTGACGTTTAGCTTGAATAACTCGGTTGAATTTTGAAGCTTTGTAGTTGCTACCCCCGACATAACTAATAACATCACCAGTTTTTACATCAAGTGCCATAAGAGCACCCTGAACTTCAGCGACTTGATCTAACTGACAAAGAATATATTTTTGACTTTTAAACAATGATCCACTTTTTTGTCTCGCTAAAGCTGCAGCTTGAGGACCTGAAACATGAGCTGTTAGTGGCACCGATTTTTTAATCATTTGAACATGGATGAGATCACCAACTCTAAGAATTGTAGAAGGTTTTGAAACCTCTTGGTAATAAGCAGTGTTTTCATTGATGCTTCTTTTGTGGGCCCATTTGAAATATTCGAATGGAATAATAGCAGGAGATCCACCAAGTGAAGCAAAAATCAATCTCGCTTCATCATCGAGTTTTACAACAACAGCTTCGTACTGAGTATTTTCTTTAAGAATATTTGGAAGTTCGTCGCTATCACGTAATCCTGGGATGAAGCCAGGATCACCTGAATTCACCATCTGTCGATTTAGCTCTTCTTGAAACTTGTTATATAGTTCTTCATCAAAGTTGAACTCATACTTCTTTTCATTTTTTTCATTAATCGTGAAAAAATTCGAGCGTTGCTTATAAATATTTTTTCTACTTTCAAGTTCAAAGCGCGCGAATTCATCCGGGCCAATATGTGCAAATGGCCCCTTATAACCTTGGCGTTTATCAACTTCCTTAATCCCTCTTTGAATTTGTTCTTCAGCAACTTTCTGCAGTTCCCAATCCAGAGTCGTTTTAATTTTATATCCATCGATAAGGAAAGATTTTTCGCCAACTGCTTCAACAACTTTCTGTCTTACCCATTCAGTAAAATAAGGAGCTCTAAGTTCATCTTCACGGATGTGATAAATTGTTTTCTCTTGAACGGCTTGATCATGCTGAGACTTTGTAATTTTCTTGAGTTTATACATACGCTCAAGAACGTATCCTTGTCTCTTTTTCGCAGCTGCTGGATTTACGTAGGGAGAATATTTTCCGGGAGCGACTAGAAGGCCAGCTAGCATTGCTGCTTCAGCAACTGTTATATCTTTATGGTCTTTATTGTAGTAACCGCGAGCAGCAGCTTTTACACCATAGTATCCACCACCCAAGTAAACTTGATTGAGGTATAGATAGAGAATTTCTTTTTTAGTTAATTTCTCTTCAATTCTCTGAGCAAGAATGAAATCTTTAAGTTTACGTGTAATTGAACGTTCCGAACTTAAGAGTAAAGATTTGGCTACCTGCTGAGTGATCGTACTACCACCCTGGACGACTCGACCTGCCTTAAAGTTCGCAAGCATTGCACGAGTTAAACCAAAGTAATCTACACCCTTGTGTTCGAAAAATTTATCATCTTCAGCAGAAAGAAAGGCATCGATTACTCGTGCTGGTACATCCTTCATTTCGACGATTTCACGTTTTTCTAAACCAAGTTCTGCCAAGATCACGCCATCTTTGGAAATAATTTGAGAAGCGAGATTTGGTTTATAATCCTGAAGTTTATCAATCTTCGGTAAATCTAAATTGAAATAAGTAAAGGCAACAGCTGCTGTTACTCCTGCAAACAATGAAAGTGCAAGGATAGCAATTATTATTTTTATAACGAGACCTTTCATTAACTAATCCTATTGAGCCACGTTGGCAGACATTTTAAGTTGTACTTGTTTTTTTAATTGAGTCGTTTGTTTTTAAAAAAATTATTTTTTGTTAATAACTTAAGAGGCTCCAATTTTAGTAGATTATAATTGTTTTGTAGTAAGGTGT
>CBIHOP010000365.1:0-3449 GCA_966211385.1 uncultured Bacteriovorax sp. | reverse complement strand
CTCATTCAAAAGAAGAATGAGTATGACTTTCTCAACATGGCACCACAAGCTGACTACCACAATCCAGCTCGCTTCTTAGAACTCATCAAAGAGCACAATCTTAATATTTTTGATCGTGAATTAAGAAATTCTTTAGGCCTCGTTGATGACAGATCTTATGAAGATTACATCAGACGCTACATCGAAAACGTGAATGCTCTCATCAAAGGTGAGAAAATTAAAAATACGACAACTGGAAAGTTTGTCGAGCCTGATGATTTCTTCATCAAAGAATTTGAGCAAGCAATTGCACTTAAAGAAGATCCGAAAACATACCGTTCATTGCTCATCTCAAAACTCGGCGCGTATTATTTAGACAACCCTAAAAAGGCGATTGTTTATACAACTGTATTTCCTGATCTCGTCGACCGTTTACAAGAATCTTTCAGAATCGAACAGAAGAAAGTCATTCTGAATATTTCAAAAAATATTCTTTTCTTTGAAGCTGAATTTTCTAAAACAATGGACCCAACACAAAGCTCACCACTCTCTGATGAAAACAGAAAAGTTATCAAAACCGTGTTGAAAAACCTAGAGACACGATTTGGTTACACTGAAGGAGCCGCAATGCAGTTGGTGAAGTTTCTTATTAAAGAACGCTACTAAGAATTATCCGCTTTAAAACTTAATCGGTGGTAGTCATGGTTGTTCCCTATGGAACCCTGGCCGCCATCGATTAAAAACGTTGATCCTGAAATGTCTGAAGATTCATCGGATAAAATCATCATCGCCATTCGTGCAACGTTCTTCACGTCGACAATTTTAGCCCCTTCCGCACTTTTTTCATCGATCGCTTTCGCAATCTCTTCAGTCACTCTAGTATTGACCAAACCAGCAGAAATACAGTTGAAAGTCACTCCTCGATGAAAGTGCTCTGCCGTCATTGATTTCACAAATACTTCCAGTGCCGATTTTGAAAGAGCATAATCGGACTGACCTCTATTGATTTTTTTCGAAGCTAATGAAGAGAGAAATAGAACTCTTCCAAATTTATTCACACACATTTCTTTAGTGATCAGATGAGTGAGAACAACATTCGAAACAAGATGCTCATTGATGGTGTTTAAAATATCCTCATGCTTTTTGAACAGAAAAAGATTGGATCCGATTCTTCCATGGCAAGACACAAAGTGTGCGATCTTCGAACCAGGAAAGCAGTCTTTCACTTTCGACCAAAACTCATTCATTAAATCAATTTTTCCAAGATCCCATTTAATAGTCTTTATATTGGCCTTAGAATTTAATCGCTGCAGCTCATCTTTTGCTCGAGATGCTTTTTCATCATTACTTAGATAAACAAGTACCAAATTGGAATTTTTAACGACCAGAGATTTCGCAATTTCAAACCCTATCCCCGATGTGCCACCAGTAATTAATGAATAACTTTTATCCATGAATGCGCCTCAAAAACAAAGATTTTTAGATGTTTCAACCTATGATATCATAGTCTCAATAACTATCACGGTGAGAATATGACGACTCAACAATTTGAAGTTGCGATTAGAGAATCCTTAGAGCTCATTAAAGGAAATATTGAATTCGACATCAATAAGCGACTTGTTAGCGATTACGGCTTTGAGTCCATTGATGTCATCGATCTTTTCTTTGAAATTCAAAGTAGGACCAATATCGAGATTGATATCAACGAAATGGCAGTAATTATTGGCGGAGCTGAAGGCCGTCGCTTTAACGATATGACGATTAAAGATGTACTTCTCTATCTTGAAAAAAAATCAAAATAATCATTTGGTCAGTTCCGGAACTAAAAGCGCAACAATGCCTTTTGAAAGAACATCGTATACTTCATTTGAATCAATCTTATCACCTTCCGGACGCTGAAAACGCTTATCCAAATTGATTAAATTTGACATTGTGACGGGATAATTTTTTAACGAGACAGTATCTAATAAACGACTATAACTTTCTGATGGTCCCAGGTTCATCTTTTCCAAGTCACATTTCAGTACACGCTCCAAAACCAATTTGCGTTTGAGTACGCCACCTAACCAGATATTTTCAAGCCTTGCCTTTTTCTTTTCTATGGACTGTTGCCATCCTTCTAACTCCTTAAAGTAAGGGTTGAGAAGCTGCTCATAATCGACCTCCCCTGACTTAACGAGATTTGCGCAAACGTAGTTATTTTTTTTATAGGCAACTAAAACATCTTCAAAACCAAAGATGAGATTGAGAACCAGATCACCCTTTTTAAGCTGATTTTTGATTTTTTTGAACTCATCCGGGTGTGAGATCACAATTTTCTTTGAAAGGCCCAGATCCGTTTTTAATTGATTCTGAAGCGAGCTCATTAACTCTTCTTTCTTGAAATTATTTACTGAGGATTCGAAACGACCGAAAACAAATAAATCACTCGAATGAGCTGCATGTGTAACGAATAATAAAAAAAAAGCCCACTTTGACGTGGGCCCAATTTTCTTAATTTGATTTGATGTCTTCAATTAGTGATTTCGAGAAATAGTTTTCATATTGCTTTTGCACTTTCATGCCTGCTTCAACCATTTGCTTATGTAGTTCTGGAGACGCTTCTACAACTTTAACTTTTCCGCTTTCTTCGAATAGTTTTCGCTGATCCATGTTGTCTTGGATAGAATCTTCTCTCTCAAGTTTAGCCGTTTTCTGTACAGCTTCATCAACAATCTTTTTCAGATCATCAGGAAGTTTTTCGTAAAAGTCTTTATTGATCAAAATTGATGTAAGGAACAAACTATGGTTGGTTACGTTAATGTACTTCGACTCATCATTTTTCACACCTGGAAGTCTCGCAAATGTCGACTCAAATGCCTGAACACCTTTCGCATAATGGGCCTTATCTTCAATATAAACGGCCTTAGCTCCCAACTCTTTCATGAATGACTTTGCTACGGGACTATCTGGTGTTCGAACTTTCAATTTTTTAAAGTCAGAGAGTTTATTTATTGGTTTATTTTCAGAAGCTATAACACGATATCCGCCAGAATAAGTAAACCCTAAGCCCTTAACGCCTTTTGATTCAAGTGAAGCCAATAAATTTTTACCAATTTTTCCATCAAGAACACGACTTGCGTGTTCATGATCTCTAAAAAGAAATGGTAAATCTAATATCCAAAAATTCTTTTCCTGATGCCCCAAATAAGTTGAGTAGGTTTGGCACATCTCAACTTCGCCTTTCTTCACCATCGAAAAAACTTCGAATGGTGACAATTCTTTTGCATTCGGATCTTGGGATAGACCTTCAATTTTAACGGCAATGCGTCCGTTGGAATTTTTTTCTACTTCTTGTTTGAAAGCTTTCGCGGCCCTTTCAAAAACTCGTGCTGGTTGGTGGGCCAGTGTCCATCGAAGTGTATAGTCAGCGGCCGTTACAGTCTGGATGGCAGAAAGTGCGAACAACACACTGATACTTTTAAAAAGCT
>CBIHOP010000364.1:0-3464 GCA_966211385.1 uncultured Bacteriovorax sp. | reverse complement strand
GAAAAGTCCTTCTGTATCTGAAACATAATCACCCAATACATCAAACAGTGGAACTGTTCCCTGTACTTGAGCGGCCGTCGGACAGTACGATTTTTTCGTTACTGTATCTGTAAAAGGCACCATGATAAACCCAAGAACACCTTGGTTGTTTGTCGCTGATGTACTTTGCGTTGGTGGCCTGAATGAATAATTGAGTGAGAAGAATAAACTGACTTCAGTGATTCCGCTGTTTGGATGTTCCTGCGCCAATCGATCTTCAATGATTTTTGCGATATGCATTTTCCCGCCGTATTCGGCCTTCTTTGCAAATCGACTATCTGATTTATCCCACATCGCAAACGCCTGAGGAATAAGTTCTAAACGAGGATTTTCCGTTTTATCGTTACCTGGATAAAGCTGTTCATCATGACAAACAATTGTCGACTCATTTCCACCGGCCACAGGAGGCATTGGTGCAGGAGTTTCATTCGAAGGGAAGTAGTAAAAATATTTTGAGAATGAATCAGTAATTCTTCTTGTAAGGTTTGTTGTCGGACTTTTCGCTGAACCATAACTGATACACGAATATTGACTGATAGGAGTGATTTTTAAAGCACCAGAAGAATTGTCGTTATTCGTTTGACGTTTTCTTCTGATCTGAAATTCTTTTGATTGTGCTTCAGAGCCAGCTTTTGATTCAATGAGCTTCACAACATAGGTGCGATCAAGCGCAAGTCCCGTTAAATTTGCAGACCATGAGTTTGATCCTGGATTTGTTTGAACAGGAATATTACGAATAGTGTTTGTTCCATCCGTTGCTTCCATCGTACACATTGGATCCGAATCATCACTTTCGATTTTTTGCGTACACCAGTTATGTACGTTTTTAAACATGTCGTTCAATTCGATTTCAGGCCCAACAATACCGTTCACATAAAGAGTAGGCTCTGTTGTAAAAGGCTTACTTTCACAAATGGCATCGCAATCGTTGATGATATCGCTCTTTCCATTGATACAAGAACAAAAATCATTTCTCACATCAATTTGCAGAGTAGGGCGTTTAACAACAGTGACGTCTTCTAAACAGATATTTCCTGAATTGTTAATAAGAGCAACAAGACCATCATTTTCATCTTCAGTAAGAGCTTTAATGAGTTCTGCTTTTTCTTCAGCTGAAGCTGCATGCAATCCCGCTGGACATGCTGCTGAACATGTATCAGGCGAAGATTTATCCATCAGAAGAAAAGCATCAGGACATCCCTTAAATTCTTCTACGATCGAAAAATCTTTTATGCGAGCTCGTTTACCAGTTGATCCCGTTCCTTGCACACAACTTGAAACAAAAAGAGTCACTGCGATTATTAAAATCGACACGACACTTTTGTTTGAACGCATGTGCTTAAACTGACTCATACTAAAACTAATCTCCACACTTCTTGATCGACTTTTGATACTCAAACTTTAGGCAAGAATATCCACCTCAATCATCCCTTTAATTGTAACAGGAGGACGATCGTGACCGATGAACTCTTTCAAAATGCACAAAAAAGTGATAAAATTCAGCAAGATAGACGTTATGCGCCTGAAATGAGCTCTAACAAAACTGCCCATTTAAGGAGGCTGACTAAAGTCTTTTAGGTTTCTAACCGATAGAGATTACACAAAGAAAAACTCTGAAGGAGAACGTCCATGACGAAGGCAGATTTGATTGCAGCGCTTGAAAAACAGGCCAACCTGACTCACAAGCAAGCTGAAACAATCATCAATATTACTTTTGATAGCATGATTAAGGCCCTCTACGAGGACGAGAGAATCGAAATCAGAGGCTTCGGATCATTCGCCAACAGAAACTATAAGGCCTACGAAGGACGCAATCCTAAGACTGGAAAAATCGTAAAAGTTCCTCCAAAGAAAGTTCCTTTCTTTAAAGTTGGTAAAGAACTTAAAGAGATGGTCGACGAAGGAAAAGACAAATACGTTATCCGCGAAGCTTAATCTAGCGAAATTGCATTGACAAAAGGGGGGGATTCTTGCAGAATCCCTCTTAATCTATTTCATTGGTGACGTGCCAGAGTGGTCCAATGGAACGGTTTGCAAAACCGTAAAGCCGGCGGTTCAAATCCGCCCGTCACCTCCATTAAATTGAAATCAATCCATCTTCGTCGTCTCTTCCTCTCTCAATCTCGGTCACGTACCGTTTGTACGCTCCCTCGATTTCGCTCGTCGTTCCTAGAATCTGAATTGATTTGAATTTAATGGTGTACTGAATGGATTGGGGCGGGACAGATTGTGGGCATTTGATGGTGATGAAGCTTTTTGAATTTTCTTCTATGTTAACATTTATGGATGGGGAAAAATTTTAATATTCTAGTTTTTTCATTGGTGATTTCATCGCAAGTTTTTGCGAGCAATTTTAATCAATTTTTTTCCGGGAGTGGTGGATCGAGTTCGTCGCCGACGATTGATCAGCTTCTTGCTAAACTTCCCACGATTGATGCCGGCAATAGTTCGAACATCAATGTTTCTGATCTTGCGGAACTCAACACACTCTTTAATTCTGGATCAGGAATGAAAGCAGTTGCTGCAAGTTCGACAAATATGAATTTAGTGGTTGCAAGTTCAACAGCGATGAACTCAGTGGCGGCCAGTCCAACGGCAATGGCATCCATTGCTGCAAGTGGAACGGCGATGCCTATCTTAGCAGCTAGTGCGAGTGCTATGGCCATCATCGTTCCGAGCACAATCGCCATGAATGCGATCTTAGGTCAATCAACTGCATGGGCAAGTGTCACAGCTAGCTCGACAGCAATGACGGCGATTGCAGCAAACTCAGCAGCGATGAGTTTAGTCATAGCTAATTCGGCCGCTCTAACGACGATGGCCGCGAGTTCTGCGGCCATGTCTTCAGTGTTTGCTAATTCAGTCGCTCGCGGTGTTTTACTTGCCGATGCAGGGGCGATGACGATAATTGCGGCCAGTTCAACAGCAATGAATGTAATTGTTGGGACTAACACTTATTACAATGCACTTTTTGCAAGTTCAACAGCAATGGGACCAATCGCTGCGAGTTCAACGGCCATGAATGCGATTGTTGCTGATAGTTCAGCCGTGACCGCGATGTCGGCTTCCACAACTGCTATGACAAGTGTAGCGGCTTCGGCTACAGCAGCTTCACTCGTTGCCAATAACTCTACGGCGATGGGGGCGATGATTACAAACAAAACTGTTGGTCTTTATCAAATGGCGATTAATGCCACTTCATTAAGTGCTATGCAGGCCAGTGCAACGGCGAAGTCGGCTCTCTACACTGCCGCTACAAAATTTTCTCACGCACAAGGTGTTGGTTGGTCAAGCATTAACAGTATCACTGCTGTAAAGGGATTATTTGTTCGAATGACAACAACAGTAAACCCTGCTGGATGGGCAGAAGGAAATACTACAACGACATATTTGCAGTATAGTGGATCGACAAATATTTATTCGAG
>CBIHOP010000363.1:0-3475 GCA_966211385.1 uncultured Bacteriovorax sp. | reverse complement strand
GATCCTAGTTTTGATGTGCATCCTCTAGTGAAAGACGCTGTTAGTTCAGCACTCAAAGACAACAAGACCCACTACATTCCCAATAATGGAATTCCTGAACTACGTGATGCTCTCGTAAAAAAATTAGAGGAATACAATCGCATTCCTGTTGAAGCAAAACACGTATCCATTACGAACGGGGCCATGCATGCTCTGTATGTGACTTATCAATGTATCATCGATCCGGAAGGTGTTGATGAGGTGATTGTACCTGATCCGATGTGGACAGAAGCTGTAGAAAACGCTCGTCTGGCGGGAGCTAAAACAATTGGAATCGAACTTCGCCCGGAATATGATTACGTTTATAGAGCGTGCGATATTGAAGCGGCCATTACACCTAACACGAAGGCCATCTTCCTTAATTCACCTCAAAACCCGACAGGCGCTATTATTCCTACGCGCGAATTGAAAAAAATTGCAGAACTCGCAAAAGAAAAAAACCTCTGGCTCATCAGTGACGAAGCTTATGAACACGTTTTATTCGATGGTGGTGAGCACGTCTCTATTGCTTCACTAATCCCGGATTACGATAAAGTCGTCTCCGTTTTCTCACTTTCAAAATCATACGCAATGAGCGGTCTTCGTTTAGGTTATTTTGCCTGCCGAAACACACTCTTCAACGAAAGAGCTGCTAAACTTTTAAGATGTACTGTAAATGGAATAAACAGCATTTCTCAATGGGGTGCGATTGCCGCTGTAAAAGATTCGCCTGAATCATGGTTCACTGAAATGAACAGTGAATATTTAAAACGCCGTGACTGTTTAATTGAAGCGCTTATCGGCCAGGACATATTGAAACCGTATAAACCTAAAGCTGCATTTTATCTGTGGTGTAAAGTTAAAGATGGAATCGATGTTGAAAAACTTTCTGAGGATCTTGCAAAAGCAGGAATTGGAAATGCTCCAGGAAGCTGTTTTGGCGACTCTCCTTCTAGTTTACAATCTATTCGTCTGGCCTTCAGCTGTGACACTCAGATGGTTATTGAAGGATCAAAAGCACTCAATGAATTCCTAAGAAATTACCAACAAAAGTAAAAAAAAAGGCCAGCTTAATGCTGGCCTTTTTTATTGAAAATCATTTAAAGTGATTCTAAATGTCTCATGATTGCCGGAATACGATCGAGATGTGTTTTCGCCTCAATCACAAGCATCACAGCATCAGACTGCTTCAACTTCCCTTCGTACATTTTTGCACAGAGAACTGGCTCTAAGGGATCTGTAAGGGCATAAATCGATTTATGCTGAGGCCAGAGATTCGAGACTTCATTGGCGCCACCAACACAAAGTGGAATAAGGTGATCGATTTTAAAATCTTCGCGTTTAAGCTTTTTAATTCTGAAACCAAAACTCTCATCATATTTGTTAATGACATAATCTTTTGTTTGCCATGAAACATCACGACCGCAATAAGCGACTTGTTCCGGATAGCGAAGTTTAATAGGTTTGCTACAGAGAAGACCAGGTGTAATCGTCAGTTCAGGGACTCGTGGAAAATCGCTGGCAGCATAAGAAGAAAAAGGGGCCGCCATTAAAAAGAAGAAAAAAAGTGCTTTCATATTCAAGTTCCCCTGATGCTAAAAGACCCAACAAGTGGTTGGGACTTTATAGACTAAAAAGCACTCATTCTTCAAAAGAGTTGCGGACCTATGAACATTTTACAAGTCATAAGTCCGCTCAATGTTATTCATTGACGACTGTAGTAGCAGTTAACTCATTGGAAAGCTTTGGTGTGTTGATCGCACCAGTCACTTCAATTTTATTAACCGTTTTTAAAGTCAGAGATAATGTGTGCTTTTTAGAGGAGTCAAACTCCGGAAACCATTTTTTTAGATTAAATGAACTTTCGAAAAGTCTTCCATTGCCGGCAAGTTGCTCAATGTTCAGATCAGAAACCTTGATAGTCTTAGTGAAGACAACTTTATCTTTCAAAAGAAGACGATTGCGAGTGACTTTAAACTGTAGTGTGAAATTCTGAGCTAAACGAAGATCGGCAGAATTAAAACTAACATTCCCCTTTTCATAAACGAGTCCTGATAATCCCTCTTGAAGAGCTTCCAGACCTTCCATGCTCGCAAAATCTACATCAATTTTTAAAGTGCGTTCACGATCACCTGAACGAGAAACCACTTTAACTTTAACTTTTACTTGTGCCTTTTTGCAAAGAGCATCGAATTCTTCAGATCCGGATATAAGAGAAACTCTTAAAAAACATCCGTTAAGATCGAAGTTTTTTGCTCGCAAAGTTTTCGTCACTTCGATATTTGCATTCACTGTATGATCGTAAACATTTTCCGTCACTCTTCTGTGCTGAGTACATGGATATGTTTCAGTTCTGTACGTTTCCACTTCTTCACAAAGCTGAATGGGTTCGCGAGTACAATCATCTCCAACACCAGGAATCTTACGGCAGTGATTTTCGTAAACAGTTCGGCAGCTCGTTGTCGTTCCATCGGGAACACGCTCTGTGCAAGTCGTTTCATATGGAACATAACTGACTTCCTGGCGATACATCGCTTGAGACGCTTTCAGTTCACCAGTTGTTTCAAAACTTCCCAGGTCAATACTGTTTGCGGCCATGAGAGAACTACAAAAAGAAAAAAGGGAAAGAGCAAAAAGAGTTTTCATCGCATCTCCTAAAGTTTGGATAATTGCCGGCACTATCATCAAAGGGGTGAGGAATGGCCAACAGACGCCATGAGCAAACAAAGCGAAACCAAGTCAATGTAAGGTTTTTTACGACAGAAGTGAGAAGATTATTTACAGGCGGTGACAAAAGGTCCATAAATTTGACAAAACAAATCGATCCCCTCACTCTAGTAGTGAGTCAATTTGAAAAGTCATTTCTAGAGGGTTTATGAAATCAATTCATTTCGCACTTTCATTAGGTTTCCTTTCTCTCCTATCACTCACACCAAGTTTTGCTTCGATTCCAGGACATGAAATTAAAATGGATGTTCATATGGATGGAAAGCTTGTTTCTTCACCTCGCCTGATTGTTAAATCTGGCGAAATGGCGACAATCTCTCAAAAAAATAAAGTTGATGAAAATTTTGTTGAAGTTGAAACAACAGACGAAAGTGTTGATGATAAAAAATTAATTTCAATGAAATTCACGCTCGGAAGAATTAACGAAAATGGCGAGCGCATTATTGTGGCCCGTCCACATATTTTGGCCCAGGAAAATGAATCGGTCGAAATCACCGTTGCAGAAAAAGGTAATCCTGAAAAACTAACCTTATCTGTGACAGCAACCAGAAAAGACATTCAATAAAAAGAAGGCCCCTAACGGGGCCTTTTTTTTACATCGTCATCGGAAAACTTACACTGAAGATCCAAGTCTTATTATCCAGATTAACGTTGTTAAACGTCGTTCCTGGAGTAAAAACTCCGGCCTGTTCGATTTCAGTCGTATCGTAAGTGAGATCCTGATATTCAG
>CBIHOP010000362.1:0-3481 GCA_966211385.1 uncultured Bacteriovorax sp. | reverse complement strand
TTTACTCACGTTTTCAACGTAGTAATCGAGATAGGAAATATCATCTTCTTTGTATGTTAGTCCGTGACCGGCGAGAATGTTTTCTAAGAACTGATCGCCCGCACCTTCTTCAAAGTTGAAAGCGAATTCAGCAGGAAGACTTCCGTTAAAATGGGTTTGACATGAGTTTGGAATCCGAACTTTTGATTTGTTTCCTAAAAACGTATCATAGAGATAAACTTGCGACATCATCATATGCAAGGTCATCCATTTCAAAGCCGTCACATAGTTGCGGGAAGACGGTGCTTTTAAAAGGGTCATGACATCGTGGCGAACAATTTCTGTTGGTGAAAATTGCAGCTGATGCATTCCATTCGCAATGGGCTTAACTTCCATATAAAAAGGAGCGGCCTGCGGATTCGGTCCTTGAGTAATGAGTCCCATTTCATTTTGTTCTAACGAACTGACGAAAGCATCATTTAAAACTGGTTGCAGAGTATTGTAATACTCTTTCCCATCCTGCTCGTTAGGGACATATGATCGTTTAATAACGACTAGATCACGCATTGGCAGGAGAACGTTCTCTACATAAGCAGCAAGCAAATTCGCACGATCTTCTGTCGAATATTTTTCGTTATTAACAAGACTGGTGATTGTGCGAAGATGTGACTTCGCTTCCATATAGAAGTAATCAAATTCCGGATCTATCTTTTTTTGAAAGTACGTTAATGGTTTCTTTTCTTTTTCTTCTTTGATTGTTGCTTTAACAACTCTATCAAAATAACCCTCTTTCTTAATTTTGGGACATGACTTTTGTTCAAACTCATCGCGGTTGATAGTAAAATTATCTTTTGAACATGAATCTCTTTTTACAGAGGCGAGTAACTTTTTGAAATCTTCGTCGAGTTGTTCTTTACTGCATTTGGCATCGGTTTCAGATCCCATCACTCGCGCACGATAATCTTTTAACTGCGCCAGTAATGGATCAAAATCGGCCGTCGAGGCAGGTCCTCGATTACCCGGTAAATTGTAAGAACAGGACTCTAAAATAAGAGTCATTATAAGGAGAAGTGGTAGTGCACGCATAAGTTCTTGTAACTCCACAATAGGGTTCAAAGACTTATCGGATTAGTCAGTTATTTTCTTTAATCTAACTCTTTTCCCTAAACCTTTGAGCAAAGATAGCCGACAAGAACACTATGACTTTCCCTAAACCCCATTGGGTCTTTCTATTCTTTTTTGCTGTTGCTCCACTTTCTGTTGAATGGAAAGAAGTACGTCCAATGGCCAATCGTGTTCCGGCCGATGCAAGTACAACAGATTGCAGAACGCTTGCGAGCAATCTCATGATGTCGAAAAATTATGAAATCAATCATGAAGCTGCACTTGTTGATAAAAAATTAATTACGATGACAAATAAATTTGTCACTGTTCAACACCCTCGCATGGAGTGGATGAATCGATTAAGAAAATCGTTGAATCAGTCATTGAGAAATTGGAACAATAATCGCTATCCTGCTTTTTATCTTTTTAATGATGAAGATGTCGTTCCTCACGCCAAGAAATATTTCGAAACTCTCGAACATACTGTCACGGAACAACTGCCTCTCACCAAAGAACAAACTGAAAATAAAGCAATGGTAGAAGCGTGGATCAAATCTTATCAAGATTACCAATCAGATGTTGATAAACTACTCGATGAGAGAATTTCCCTACAATACAATTTAAAGTTAGTTAAAAAAATAAAGTTGAAAGATGAACCTCGTGACATCAAGCTCATGATCAAGCGTAATGGCGTAATGACGGAAGAAATTATTACATTACGAAAAGAAGATAAAAATTTAGGTCATCTTGAAGCACGCTTAAAAAAAGAAATCAAAGATCTTGATGGTGCCCGTTTGCAGAATGGGAAAATCAAAGATCGAATCATTCGTCAGGCGATGCTAAAAGATATTCTCACAATCGTTCACCGTGAATTAGAATATGCAGTTAAAAATACCCCTGATGTCTCGGAAGCGATGATTAAAGAATTAGAAAACTTAAATTCTCTAATCAAAACAGATGAGTTCCAGCCAACGACTTATGGTGTTTACCGAGTTACAAATAAAGTGTTCATGCGTGAAGTACTTTCCATGTCTAAACTTGATGTGCTTTATAAAAAAGTTCAAGATCCAGTGAACTCGATTAAAGAATTATTTGTGAATTTCATTAAGAGTCGTTCAGGTCCAAAAGATCCGAACGAAGCAGAGAAAATTGGAATTTTTAAAAGAGTTTATAATAAAATAACGAGCATCACACTTAAACAAGCTGCTTATGGTACAGGTGGCGCTGCGGTTCTTGCCTATGGATTTCATCAATACTTCTGGGTAGGACAATCACAGGAAGCTATCGAAGTTAAAATTAAAAATGAAGATGTTGAAGGTGCAAGTCTTGAGCAATTAGATCGTACGATTGAAGAAGAAACGAAAAAAAGTGAAGGTCATTCGCAAGCAATAGAAGTAACAATAGACGAGCTCACAAACGAAATTGTGAACCCGCCTTTTTTCTCTCGCTAATTAGTTTCTTAAATCTTTTCTTAAAATTTTCCCAACATTCGTTTTCGGCAATTCTTTTCTAAACTCTACAAGTTTTGGAACTTTGTAATTTGTCAGTTGTCCGCGGCAGTGAGCGATGACTTCTTCAGCTGTGAGTGAGTCATCTTTTTTAACAATGAATAATTTGATAGCTTCTGTCGTTTTTTCATCAGGAACACCAATGGCGGCGACTTCAAAAACTTTAGGGTGTGTGGCCACTACATCTTCAATTTCATTTGGATAAACGTTAAATCCCGATACAAGAATCATATCTTTTTTACGATCAACGATTTTTACATAGCCATCAGAGTTCATAATTCCAACATCACCAGTTTTGAAATACCCGTCTGATGTCATTACTTTTGCCGTTTCATCGTCGCGGTTCCAGTAGCCAGGCATAACCTGCGGCCCCTTGATACAAATCTCCCCTACTTCATCAATTCCTAAAGTTTTATCATTGTCATCTTTGATCACAACATCTGTAGAAGAAATAGGTAGTCCAATAAATCCATTAAATTCTTTTAAGTTGAGCGGATTCACACAAGCGGCCGGAGAAGTTTCTGTTAAACCGTAAGCTTCAATCAAAGCTTTGCCTGTGACTTTTTTCCATTTATTTGCAACAGCTTTTTGCACGGCCATTCCCCCACCTAGAGAAATTTTCATGTGCGAGAAATCAACTGAAGCAAAATCAGGATTGTTCAACAGACCATTGAAGAGTGTGTTTACACCTGTGATAACTGAAAATTTATGTTTCTTAAGTTCTTTAACAAAACCCGGCATATCACGAGGATTTGTAATGAGAACGTTTTTCGCTCCCACAGTTGCGAAGATGAAAGAAACTGTAAGTGAAAAAATATGATAAAGCGGAAGTGGAGAAATAACTGTTTCTGAACCGATCGAAATTTGCGGTGAAAGCCATGCACGTGCCT
>CBIHOP010000361.1:0-3493 GCA_966211385.1 uncultured Bacteriovorax sp. | reverse complement strand
CGCGAGAAACGGTCAGTTCCTCACAAAACAAGGTCCGCTCAATATTAAAAAAGAGCGCTTCAAAGAAGATCTTCTTCCACCAGATCCGGAATGCTCATGCAAAGTTTGTAAGAAGTACTCTAGGTCGTATATTCGTCATCTTTTTACAGTGGGAGAATATCTGGCCGGGAATCTCATCACGTATCACAATCTGCATTTTTATTTGCAGATGACTCGAGAAGCTAGAGAGGCGATCATCAGAGATGAGTTTGACGATTATTACACGAAGTTCTATAACTCTTATCAATCAAATTATTGGAATTAAAATTTTTCTTGAAGGAAAACTCATGACTAAATTACTTTCTCTGTTAACTCTTGCTTACTCATCAAACTCTTTTGCTCAAGAAGCAGGAGCATCTGCTCAAAATCCTTTGATGCAGTTTCTCCCTTTAGTAGTTGTTTTTGTTATTTTCTATTTCTTGATGATTCGTCCTCAGAAAAAGAAATTTGATGAAGAACAGGCAATGATTAATAAACTTGCTAAAGGTGATGAAATTTACACTAAATCTGGCATAATTGGTGTTATTCACGGCATGACAGACACTGTAGTAACAGTTGAAGTTTCTGAAGGTGTAAAATTTAAAATTTTAAAGAGTCAGATTGCTGGCCTTTATAAATCACTTCAAGACAATGCTAAAGATTCTGCGAAAAAGTAAAACGGAGATATTGATATGTTTGGATTAGGCGGCGGCGAATTACTTCTCATTTTTGTTATTGCTCTTCTCTTTCTTGGACCTAAGAAAATTCCTGAACTCGCAAAAGGCCTGGGCCAAGCGGTAAGAGAATTCCAAAAGGCCCGTGATGATATGATGAACGAGATCAACAAACCTGCTCCGACAACTCCAAATGAATCGAAAAAAGATATCGAAGCGGAAGTGACAAAAGTCGCTGTCCACGCTGATGATTCTGAAGACACAGCTAAAAAATCATAAATTGTTGCATTTGTGTAAAAACTTAAACTATACTTTTTGGATCAACTGAAAAGTATAGTTTTTTTTTGCAAATATAGTTCTTAAAAAAGGGAGTTTTTAATGAAGACCAGCTGGTGGGTACGCTTTAGTGTGCTTGTTATTCTAGTTGCCGTATCTATCGCAGTGATTATTCCAACTGCTTTCAAAATCGACGAGAACGGATCTTACCCAATCAAATCTAAGATTAATCTAGGCCTTGATCTTCAAGGTGGACTCTACATGATCATGGGGATCGACTTTAAAAAAGTTTATCGCTATGAAGTCCAGACTTACGCAAGAAAAATTGAGTCACTTTTAAAAGACCAAGAAATTGCAATGACAATTGGAACTCTCGATGTGAGTGATCCAATGGATCCAAAACAATCTTTTGCCTTGGCAAAATCTTCAGACGCTGAAGCCGCTAAGAAAAAAATCAAAGAATACTTCGGAAGTACAATTCGTATTACAATGGAAGAAGGAGAAAAATTTCAAGTTGCTCTCGCTTCTCCGATCAAAGCACAAATCGAAGATCAATCAGTTGGTAAATCAATTGAAGTTATCCGTAATCGTATCGATGAATTCGGTGTAACAGAACCAGAAATCACAGCACAAGGTAAAGACAGAATTGTTGTTCAGCTTCCAGGTGTACGTGATATTGAAAGAGCTAAAGAACTCATTGGTAAAACAGCAAAACTGGAATTTAAAATTGTTAACGATACAGTTCCACCTGCAACAATGATGGGCTGGCTTGATAAAGCTAAAGCTGCTGGTATTGAATATAAAAAAGGTGATCGATTCTCTGATTACCTCCATAAGTTGAATCAATTCTTAGCAAAAGACCTTCCTGAAAATCACGAGATTGCTTTTGAAAAACCAAACAATCAAGGAAATGTTGAAGCGGCAAACATCCCGTACCTAATTGAAGCTACTCCACGTATTACAGGGGATGATCTCTCAGACGCTCGCGTGCAAATCGATCCACAGAAAAATGAACCATACGTTTCGATGGAGTTTAAACCACAAGGCGCAAAACGTTTTGAAGAAACGACTGGTGCCAATATCGGTAGACGTATGGCCGTCGTTCTTGATGGAAACGTTTATTCAGCTCCTGTTATCCAAGCAAAAATCGCAGGTGGAAACGCTCAGATTACTCTTGGTGGTGGCGCAAACTTCAATAAGATCATGTCAGAAGCTCGTGACCTTGCTCTCGTTTTAAGAGCGGGTGCACTACCAGTTCAACTCGATTTCTTAGAGCAGAGAACGGTAGGTCCGAACCTTGGTCAGGATGCGATTGGAAAAGCGCAAATGGCCTCTGTCATTGGATGCGTTCTTCTTTTTATCTTCGCTATCATTTACTACCGTTTTTCAGGTGTGATTGCCGTAGTGACTCTTATTCTTAACGTTCTTTTCACGGTGGCCATTCTCATTTCAATGGAAGCAACATTAACTCTTCCTGGGATTGCAGGTATTGCACTGACCGTTGGTATGGCCGTTGACGGTAACATCATTATTATGGAGAAAATTCGCGAAGAACTTCGTAATGGAATTAGCCGTGTTCGCGCTGTTCAGATGGGATTTGATTCTGCTCTATGGACGCTCTTAGATGCCAACATTACTTCAGCAGCTGCTGGTTTTTGTTTGCTAAACTTTGGTACAGGTCCGATCAGAGGATTCGCAGTTACTCTTCTTATCGGTTTAGCGGTTACACTTTATACGGCCTATGCTGTTTCAAAGATTTTCTTTGAACTTTATATGGATAAAAACAACGGCGAATCGCTTAGTATTTAATTTAAAAAATTTTGGAGAGATATATGTTCGAATTAATTAAAAGCGGTACTCGTTTCGATTTCATGGGAAAAATGAAAGTCATTACGATGATGTCACTTGTTGTTTGTTTGATTTCAATCTGGGCAATTTTAACAAGAATGAATTACGGTGTAGACTTCCGCGGTGGTGCTGAAGTTCAAGCAAAATTTGCAACAGTCGTAAGTCTTGATGATCTTCGTTCTACACTTGATAGCGCTGGCTTTAAAGGTGTTTCAGTTCAAACGATCGGAGAGTCTGGAAACAGTGTTCTTATTAAAGTTCAGGCCGCTGAAAATGAACTTGGTGCCGTTACTGAACAAATTACAAAAACACTTAATACATCATTCGCAGGTAACACTGTTGAAATTGAAAAAGTGGATATCGTTGGTCCAAAAGCTGGTCACGAGCTTAGAAACTCAGCGATCAAAGCTATGTTCTGGGCGATTCTTTGTATCATGATCTATGTTTCTGTTCGTTTCGACTTTAGATACGCTCCGGGAACAATGGTTTCCATCATCCACGACCTTCTCATCATCGGTGGGATTATCGCCTTCACAGGAATGGAATTCTCTCTGCAGATCGTAGGTGCTCTTCTTGCTCTTATTGGTTATTCAGTTAACGATACAGTTGTTATTTACGACCGTATTCGCGAATACGAAACTAAAAACCCTAATAAGACAGTGATTGAAAACATCAAC
>CBIHOP010000360.1:0-3497 GCA_966211385.1 uncultured Bacteriovorax sp. | reverse complement strand
AGGACGTTTCGGAAAATGGCTTGAAGGAGCTCGCGACTGGGCAATTTCAAGAAACAGAATCTGGGGTACACCGATTCCAATCTGGATCAACGATAAAACGGACAGACGTGTTTGTATTGGTTCAATTGAAGAGCTTGCACGCTTAACAGGAACAAAAGTTACAGACCTTCACAAAGAAAACGTTGATGATCTAACTTTCACTCAGACAGGCGAAGAAGGCGTATATAGACGTATTCCAGAAGTTCTCGACTGCTGGTTTGAATCAGGCTCAATGCCATACGCTCAACTGCACTACCCTTTTGAAAACACCGAAATGTTTAAAGAAGGCTTCCCTGCAGAATTCATCGCTGAAGGTCTCGATCAAACTCGCGGATGGTTTTACACATTAACTGTTTTATCAACAGCATTGTTTAATAAACCAGCTTTCAAAAACGTTATCGTGAACGGTCTTGTAATGGCCGAAGACGGTAAAAAAATGTCGAAGAGTTTAAAGAACTACACGCCACCAGATGATCTCATGGAAACATTTGGTGCTGATGCTTTAAGACTTTATTTAATTAACTCTGGATTAGTAAAAGGCGAAGAACAGCGCTTCACTGATACAGGTGTAAAAGACATGGTAAGAAAAGTTCTTCTTCCATGGCAAAACTCATTTAAATTTTTCCAGACATACGCTGAAGTGGATGGCTGGTCACCAGTTAAGAATTTCAAAACTAGCGACAACATCGTTGATCGTTGGTTGATTTCAAATCTTCAAACGCTGAAAAAGAACATCGCTTTCGAAATGGAAGAATACCATCTCTATAACGTTGTTCCGGCGCTCTTTACATTCATTGAAGATCTTACGAACTGGTACATTCGTCTTAACCGTCCTCGTTTCTGGGGAGAAGGTTTAACGGATGATAAATGTGCAGCTTACTCTACTCTTTATACAGCTCTTAGAGAGTTAACAGTTTCAATGGCCCCATTCGCACCATTCTTCTCGGAACACGTATTCCAGGAATTGCGCAAAATGAATCCATCTGAAAAAGAATCTGTTCACCTTTGCGAATATCCACTTCCTATTGATTACCTCATCAACAAAGATCTGGAAGTTGCTGTAGATCGCATGCAACAGATCATCCTGCTTGGACGTCAAAAACGTAACCTTGTTCAGATCAAAGTTAAAACTCCGCTTAAGCGTTTAACCATCATCCACAAAGATCAACATCTTCTCGATGAAATTAAAAAACTTTCTGAATACATTCAGACTGAGTTGAACGTAAAAAATCTCGAGTTCTCAACTGAAGAATCGAAGTTCATTAAACTTTTCGCGAAAGCTAATCTTCCTGTTCTTGGTAAAAAACTTGGCAAGGACATGGGGAAATATAAGGGAATTATCGAAAAGCTGGATGCAACTGCTTTAACTCAACTCGAAGAGAAAGGATCACTCCTTCTCGACGGCATCACTTTCTACCCGGAAGAAATTTTAATTTTCCGTGAGGCCAAAGAAGGAACTCAGGCCATGAGTAACCGCTTCATCTCAATCGATATGGATACAGTTCTTGATCCAGAATTGATTGCAGAAGGTCTTGCTCGCGAAGTGATCAACCGTATCCAGAAATCGCGTAAAGATCTCGACTTCAATGTTGGTGATCGTATTCATGTTGAATATAACGGCTCTCCTGAGCTGGTAGCGGCCATTTCAAAATTTAAAGATCATATCGCCAGCGAAACCTTGGCGTCTTCTCTATTGATGAGTGAAGCGTCTTTAGATTTAAGTTATGAAGTTGATGACTACCAATTGAAACTAGGACTAAGAAAGGCATAAAAAAAGGGAGCTTAGAAAGCTCCCTTTTTTTTATTCAAATTTAATTTTTTGATTAAAGACTTAAATCACAATCTGCAACTTCAGCGCGACGATCACGATTAACAGTAACAGCTTCTTCAACAACTACATATAGACCTTTATCAGAATTATTTGTTCTGATTGTTCTTTCGATTTCTGATGAACGAGTATCATCAATCGTTACCGATTCAATCTGAAGAAAAATTCTGCGATGAGGTTTTAATGAAAACTCAGAACCATCTTTTACGATTTTGAAAATTGTTGTGTTGTTATTTTTTACGTAAACGTAAGCTGATCTCACTGGGAACTCAACTTCTTTAACTGTCACTGAACAGTTTTCACCTTGATGAACTCCAAGAGGCAATACAGAAAGTAGTGAATCAACAGCTCCTAAATCTTGAGCAGATGCAGTCAAAGTTAAAAGTGAGAATGCGATCGCGATTAAACTTTTCATTTTTGGCCCCCTTAATATGACCACACCCTATCAAAGAGGCCTTTTGTAGTAAAGGACTATGACCCCTTTTTACAGGGAGATTCGCCCTAAATCTTCTGCTTTGGAGATCTCTAAAAAGTCTCTAACACCATGATTTTCCATAACTTTTCGGAGTTCTTCCATCAAAGCTGGATTTGTCAGGACGATCACAGAGACTTTCGTTGCGGCCTTAGCTTCACGTTTAAAGTTTTTCAAAAGCTCTTCTAGCTCACTCATCGCTTGATTCATGATCTTTGAAGGACGAAAACCTTCGGCCATCAGAAGCTTCACGAGTTTTAATTTTTCAATATCCGCGACTGAATAAAGTCGATCCCCTTTTTCATCTCTAGCAGGTCTTGGAAACGAATAACGACGCTCCCACATTCTCAAAAGATATTTACTAAAACCTGTTTCTTTTTCTACAACGTTAATAGGAAACATAACTACCTCGCTTTTTCATATACGATTTGCACAACATCTATTTTTTTTGATCGAAAGCCTGCTTCACAATACACGTAATAAAAATCCCACAGCTTCAGAAACGATTCATCAAAACCAATTCTGCGAACACTATCAATGTTCGACATGAATTCCTGTCGCCAGATTTGCAACGTTTTGGCGTAATCAAGTCCAAAGTTGAAAAAATCCTTCACTTGCAGCTGATACTTTTGTCCGAAATCTTTTAAAACTTTCGGCGCTAGTAACATTCCGCCAGGAAAAATATATTGCTGAATGAAGTCTGTAGATTGGCGATAGTGATCGAAATGCTCATCATCCATAACAATGGATTGAATCATGACTTTTCCACCTGGTTTCAAACGCTCTTTGAGGACTTCAAAATACGTGTTCCAGTATTCCTGTCCAACGGCTTCAATCATTTCAATGGAGACTATATGATCATACACCCCGCGCTCATCACGATAATCGCAAAGTTTAATTGTGATTAAATCTTCAAGATTGAGTTTATCAACTAACGATTGAGCATGATTAAACTGCTCTTGAGAAAGGGTTAAGCACGTCACTCGACAGCCTGATTGCAAAGCGGCCATAGTGGCAAATCCGCCCCAACCACAACCGATTTCAAGAATGTGGTCTGTGGATTTCAACTGAAGTGTATCTATAATTCTCTGATATTTATTTTTCTGAGCACTCTCTAACGTTTCATCTTCATGCTTAAAAATGGCGGCAGAATAAGTC
>CBIHOP010000359.1:0-3512 GCA_966211385.1 uncultured Bacteriovorax sp. | reverse complement strand
GAAAACCATTCTTTATTTATTTGTTCTGCCTTTTAGACCTAAAAATTCGGCCCGCCTGTACCGTCGCATCTGGGATGGAAAAAGCTTTCCGCTTTTAACAATTACAAAAGATTTCGCTGATCGTGTGAGGACTTACATCCGTTCACCAAAAGTTGAAGTCAATCATGCATTTTTATTGTCTGAACCGCGAGTGAGTGACGTGTGGGATGATTGGGAAAAAGATCCTAACCCGGCCACAAAATTAAAAGTCATTCCAATGTTCCCGCAATACTCTGAATCAACAATTGCTTCCGGTATTGATGGACTCGCTCATGTAATCAAAGAACGAGTAAAGATTCCCGAAATCAGCATCGTCACTAACTTTCACACCACAAAAGCTTTTATCGACCATAGTGCCGCTCAGATTGATGAGTATCTCGCTTCTTTTAAAGCAAAGGGTGTAACGATTGATCGTTTGCTGCTCACATTTCACGGGATTCAAAAAAGAAGAGTCGTTCAAAAAGGCGATGTTTATTACAAACACTGTTATGAAACGTTCTTTCTCATTCGTGAGCGTTTGAAAAATATTCCTCAGCAACAAGTAACCATGACGTTTCAATCACGTTTTGGATCTGAAGAATGGCTTACGCCTTACACGGAAGATACAGTCATCTCCCTAGTGAAAAAAGGAGAGAAAAACTTAGCTGTCTATTCTCCAAGTTTTGTTGCAGACTGTTTAGAAACTCTCGATGAACTTGGAACTGAATTGAAAGAAACGGCCCACGAACATGGCGGCGATATTCATTTCATCCCTTGCCTGAACGACAATGCAGGCTGGTGCCGTGACTTCGCAAACTTCGTTGAGAATCAATGTCTCGCCAGTAGTGATGACCGTGAAAAAGATTTTTATGAACTCAAGCATAGCGACTATAAGGAATTTGAAATCATGAGCGCCAAAGAACTAAAACAAAAGTCCACACCTCTGACGAAAGAAGCGAAATCTTCAATCTCTATTGTGGCCCTGACTATTTTTCTCGATCTTGTTGGGTTCTCGATTATCTTTCCTTTATTTCCAAGTTTAGCTAAACACTATTTGACAGTAGATGCGGATAACGTCTTTTTAAAGGCCATCTTTGGATCGATCCAAACGATTTCAGATTATACAGCTAGCTCTACTGGGTCTTTTTCATCTGTCGTTTTATTCGGTGGAATGTTAGGGGCCATCTATTCTTCACTGCAATTTGTGGCCGCACCTCTATGGGGAGCTTGGTCAGATAAAATCGGTCGTAAACCAGTTCTTGTTCGTTCAATGGCAGGTATGGCCATTGGTTATGCGATCTGGTTTTTCTCCGGCTCTTTCACATTGCTCATCATTTCCCGAATCATCGACGGCATTATGGGAGGAAACATTTCAACGGCCACGGCCGTTGTTGCCGATGTCACAACAAAAGAAAATAGATCAAAAGGAATGGCGATCATTGGAATTGCATTCGCTTTAGGATTTGTTGTTGGACCGGCCTTTGGTGGTGTCTTGTCGCTAATTGATCTTACAAAAATTTTCCCTTCATCTGTTGAGTATGGTGTGAACCCATTCTCCATGCCAGCGGCCTTTGCCTTCTTCCTTTCCATCTTCAATACTTTCTGGATTTCAACCAAATTTAAAGAAAGTTTACCTCCAGAAAAAAGAGGTGAGGTGACAACTGAAAGAAGTGCAAACATCTTTAAACTTTTTAAACCATTACCGTATCCGGGAGTGAATATTGTTAACTTGGGTTACTTTCTATTTCTTGCGGCCTTCTCAGGAATGGAATTCACGTTAACATTTCTTGCAGCTGAAAGATTGAATTACACATCAATGCAGAATGCTTACATCTTCATTTACATCGGATTCATCATTGCCTTCGTTCAGGGAGGATTCGTTCGTAGAAAAGCTTCTACTATCGGAGAAAAGAAACTCGCTATCTTTGGTATGGCCCAGCTGATTCCAGGTCTTCTCCTCATTGCCGGAGCTTATTCTTCACTTATGCTTTATGCAGGACTTTTCTTCTTAGCATGTGGATCGGCGATGATTATGCCGTGTCTGACGACACTCATAACGTTTTACACACCACCAGAAGAGCAAGGTAGAAGTGTAGGGATTTTCAGATCAATGGGGGCCTTAGCGCGAGTAGTAGGTCCAATTCTTTCAGCGATCGCTTACTATAAATATGGAGCTTGGTCGCCTTATGTTTTTGGTTCGATTTTCCTTGTCGTGCCTATTCTTCTTTTAGCTCAACTTCCAAAAGTCGAGCACCCAGAAACAGTATAGTTTAGCTTCATTGTCGGTCTTTCAAGTTAAGCTTTGAGGGACCGACAAGCTTTCATGAACAAAGCTCTCTCATATTCGGTGTATCCCGCCACACTTTTGATCGCCTATGCGATTTATTTTGCTGTTGTCTCGTTTTCCGGGATCCCTTTTTTAGGATTGTATCTCGCAGTTTCAACTGCTGCCATAATTCTATTTTTGCTGGAGAAGTATCATCCTCTCTATGTTGATTGGATTCCAGATTGGGATGATCTTAAAAGTGATGTCTTTTTTTATTCTTTGATCATTCAGGTTTTTTTTCCACTTTCACTTTTTTATTGTGGCGTTTGGATTCTTTCTTTCTGGGGATTTGAAAATGCCGTTCTCTATAACTTCTGGCCTCATGAATGGAATAAGTTTTTTCAATTTCTTCTTCTGGCCACAATAGGAGAGTTCTTTTGGTATGTTTGGCATCGGCTTTGTCATTCATCTAAATTTGTCTGGCCGATTCACGCCATTCATCATCTTCCGAACAAGCTTTATTCTTGGAATACGGCCCGTTTCCATTATCTCGATAAGCTCTATGAATTCATCTTCACCATTTTTATCTTTTTTCTCTTCGGGCTCTCTGTAGATGTATTTTGTCTATATTATATTTTCTATGCGATTACGGGATATGTTCAGCATTCCAATCTGAACATACAGCTGGGGATTTTTGACTATGTGATTGCTTCGGGGGAAACGCATCGTTTTCACCATGATCCTGATCCTCACAAAAGTAAATGCAACTATGCAAACAATCTCGTTGTCTTTGATTTACTTTTCAAAACATTTAAACGTGACGAGCATAACCCTGTTAAGAAAGTAGGAATGCAGTCTGAACTGAAGCCTGTCGGTATTATCGAAGAAACTTATTATCCAATAAAACATTTTTCAAATCACATTGAACAATTGTTTTTCAAAACAATTTTGAACACTGTTGTAAAAAAGAAAGTGGATCAATTAAATAAGGCCGCCCTCAATCCTTTACTTCAGCAAAAAGAACTTCTCCTAAAAATTGTTGAATTAAATAAAGATACGCACTTCGGGAAATATTTTCACTTTGCTGAAATTAAATCAGTTGATGATTATCGTCGTCTTGTTCCTATTCAGGATTATGAAGGACATCGGGCCTACGTGGAAAAAATTCTTAACAATAAAACCAGTGCACTTACTCATCAAGTTCCTCATTCTTTTACTAAAACGAGTG
>CBIHOP010000358.1:0-3547 GCA_966211385.1 uncultured Bacteriovorax sp. | reverse complement strand
ACAGCAAAAAACTCATTAACGTTTGAAGTGGGCAGCGAACTAGCGGCCGCACGCGACGGACGCGACGTTTTCTCAAAGAAAGTGGGCCTCCCAGAACTCGCTCTATACGTAGATCTAGCGATCTAAAAAGGTTCCAACACACTTTTCTTGTTGCTCATAGACAAGAAAAGTGTGTTGAAAACTTATGACGACTGATAAACCACCAACGTCCCCATCTCCAAATGCACTAGTTTCATTTTCTCAGACCATTCTTCAAGATAGTCAATCACACCTGTAGTCATGCCAAACAATTATTCCATTTGGTGCGAGATGTTTGAGGGCAATCTCTGTGTCGTTTTTTATTTCATGATAGTAGTGACCGGCATCGACAAAAATAAAATCAAATTTCTCGTCAGATAATTTTCCATTCAAATATTTTGTATCGGTCTGAATGGTTTTTATTCGGCCACTAGAATAAGCAGATCTTACTAATTCATTGGCCGGCGTAACTTCGTTTAAATCTACTGTTGTAATTTTGCATTGTTCATCAGTGTTAAGGAAAAGATTGTAAGTCGTTCCACCTTTATTAGATCCGATTTCTAGAAGTTTTTTTGGTTTTTTAAAACGTACGAGAGAAGAAAGCTGGAGTGATTCATCAAAACCAAGACATGATATTTTTTTATCAAACTGATTCTGTGGATAATAGTTGTAAACAAGATATTCAAATTCCGCATTATTTTCAGCGAAAAACTGAAGGATCGATTTTTTCGGTATTTTACCCTTAAACGAAAACAGGTGCTGTCTATTAAGAAAAGTTAAAAGATTTTTTAGTTCGTTACGAGGCCCAAATAAGCAAGTCACACAACTTGACAAGATAGCTTGCAATTTGAACTAATTTTTTAATCTCACGCTTAGAATTCATTTTAATATTCTAAACGATTTTAGAATTAAAAAAATATTTTAGTGAGAATAAGTTTAATCAACCGCAACAAGAAAAGTGTGTTGGAACCTATTCAGTGTGTTGGAACCTATTCAGAAGCCCCTTCCACAGCAGGAAAGTAAACTCCCTTCTCCCCGATCTTATGACCAGCAGGAATCGCAACTCCTAGCTCATCAAGTGAGAATACAGACTCAGGAAGATTCAGTGACAAGCGAACTTTCTCCATCGTTTGTGGAACGAATGGGTGAAGCATGATCATCAGGTTTTTCAAGATGTAGAATGATGTAAAGAGTGCGTCCTTTCTTTCTGTTTCATCGTGACGGTCGTCGTGCGGTTTGTATTGCACGAAGAAGCTGTTGATGAGGCGGGCGTAGTTTTCGATTTGGCCAAGAAGTGTAATGTGATCGGCCTTTTCCATGTTCTTCACATACATTTGTACGATTTTCATTGTTTCTTTTTCGGCCTTTTCGAGAAGTTTTCCTTCCGGAACAACGCCGTTGAATTTTGATAGAGCTGCTGCGATTGGTTTTTCGATCGCGGCGTTCAGAGGGCCTGCGAGAAATTTATTTCTTTCGTTGAAAGTTTCAAAATCAAAGTTTGATTGTTTTTCAGCGAGGCTCAGTGTTGAGAGGAAGTAACGGACTTGATCAGGGTGATAGCCCAGTTCGTTTGTGAGTTCGTCAGCGCTGTAAAAGTTTCCGCGCGACTTTGACATTTTTTCTCCGTTTACCATGAGATGGAAAACAGAATAGACGTCAGTCATGGTGTAATCTGCAGTGTCTGATCCGCGCACGCCAATCCACATCGCTCCTTGCATGAGCACGTAAAAATAAACATTGTCTTGTCCGAGGAATTGGAAAATGCGCGCTTCTGGATCTTTCCAGAATCTCTCCCACTCTTTTGGATCGCGGCCTTGTTTAGCAAGGGCGACTTTTGAAAAAGAAATTGGAGCGATCAATGAATCAGGCCAGACGTAAAGAGTTTTACCTTTCATCTCTGGATCGATGCCTTCCGGAACAGGAATTCCCCAAGTCACATCACGCGTGATTGAACGATGGGCCCAACCATCAAGCGCTTCACATGCAATGCCTTTTTCTTCCATTGCTTTCTTTCCAGTCGCGTAGTCTGCAAGATTTTCAAATTGCACGACAACTTTTTTTCCGGGAGCGTATCGCGACTTATGTTTGGGAAGTGCTGATCGCATTTCTTTGAAAGCTGGTTCATGAGTATTGTCGAATTGAAATGCTGGTTGAACTGTTTCAAACACTTCATTGAAAACGCCTTTGCGCCACTTATTTTGTTTTGTTTTAATCCATTCAGTGAGTTGATCAGAAACTTTCCACATATCAAGCCACAAGTGATTTGTGTCTCTAAGTTCAGGTGTTGCATCTGAAAGTGATGAACGAGGATTGATGAGTTGTGAAGGATCGTAGTTTGTATTACACACTTCACACACGTCACTGTATGCGGATTCGTTTGAGCAGTTTGGATTCGGACATTTTCCGGTTACGTTTCTATCCTGGAGAAAGCGACTGATCTTTGGATCGAACCATTGTTTTGTCGTTTTCTTTTCCAGCATTTTATTTTTCCAAAGTCTTGTCATGAAGTCCTGACAAGTTTCTTTGTGAACCGGATAACAGTCTGGTTGAGAAGTTCCTGAAAAAATATCGTATGAGATTCCATAACGAGTTGTCGTTTGAACTTGTTTTTCGTTAATGTTATCGATGAATTCGCGAACCGGCATGCCAGCTTTAATCGCCGCTACTTCTGATGTAGATCCGTGATCGTCGTTTCCACTAACGAACAGTACATTATTTTTCCCCACCCACATGCGAGCGTAACGGGCCATGATATCCGGTGGAACCATTGCTCCTGCCAAGTGACCCAAATGAAGCGGGCCATTTGCGTACGGCATACCACCTGTCACAACGATTGTTTTTGGTCTGTGAAGGCGTGAGAGGACTTCTTGAACGTTTTGTGGGGGTGTAAATGTAGGGTTATTCAGGGAGGTATTGTCTCAGGATTTTTTCAATTTGACGATAAGGCAAGTTTGCTTTGAATTGTCTTCGCGGTACAGCTCGCCGCCATGATCTTCAATAATGGCGCGTGAGATTGAAAGCCCAAGACCTGTCCCTTTACCAACTTCTTTCGTAGTGAAAAAGGGATCCATCATTCGCAGTTTCACTTCTTCCGTCAATGCTGGTCCGTTGTCGCTAACTTTCAAACAAAAGTGCTGAGGATGATCTTCAAAACCAATCTTGATCCATTTCCCCTCTTCCTCAGAGTTGTTTTCCACTGCGTCCGCTGCATTAGTCAGCAAATGGTAGAGCACATGAACAATTTGCGACCGTCTACATGAAAAATGTACATCAGGAATATCATCGACGATGAGTTCAATGCTTCTTTGTTTAATTGTTTCCTTAGTGAGCTCCAGCGTGCTTTGAATCAATTCGTTGGCACTAACATTTTCATAACTACTTTGCTCATCTGAGCGTGAAAGCGATTTAAGACCATCTACAATGCCGGTAATCCTTTTGACCGCACGGGAGATTTTTTCAAATATTTCTTTTACGCTTTCATTGTCTTGTGATGCCTGCTCCATCTTTCTTTTCAAAAGATGGAGGTTCG
>CBIHOP010000357.1:0-3551 GCA_966211385.1 uncultured Bacteriovorax sp. | reverse complement strand
GCTGTAATGATAGCGACTCTTTTAGGCATTGGAGGAATTGGTTTTTTATGTTCGAGATCGAATAAACCTTCAGCGGCCAGTCTTCTTTTTAATTTTTCGAATTGCTCTTTGAGATTCCCAAGTCCCTTCGGAACAATACGTTTAACGATGACTTGAAAAGTTCCGCGCTTGGGATAAACATTGACGTCACCCATGACAATGACATTGTCCCCATCTTTAATCGCGCGCATTTGAGGGTTACGAAGAGCATCCATTTTGAAAAGAGCAGCGCTTACGCAAGCATCTTTATCGGAGAGAGTAAAATACCAGTGACCGGATGATGACAGCGAAAGGTTTGTAATCTCCCCTTCGATGGAAATGTTAGAGTAGTCGCGCTCCAAAGTATTTTTGATCGCGCCGACTAACTCACTAACTTTTTTTATTTCAGGTGACATTAATATTTAAGCGTTTTAATTAATCCCATACTGCGAATATAGTTAATCGCCTGATTGATTTGATAATCATCTTTTGGGGAGATTTTTTTCTCACCTTCATCTTCAAACGATTTAACTTCTTTGGAAAGATTTGTTTTCATGATTTTCTTTTTTTCGCGCATAGCTTTAAATTTTTCTGTACGCTCAATACGTTCTTTCAATTCCAGTTCTTCGCGGATTTTCTTTTCTTCTGGTGTTTCAATCGTCGCGGTTAAGTGATTTTTGAGGTCCTTCTCGCGAATGAAGCTTGCTTCTTTGCGGTTTTCATCAACCCACTCGGCTTCAACTTCGTTGATTTCAACATCTGGATTAATACCCACGGCCTGAATTTTGCGCCCACTAGGAGTCATGTATTGAGCGATTGTCAGTTTTACACCTGAGCTTTCATCAATTTTCGCCACCGATTGCACAGAGCCTTTTCCGAATGATTGAGTTCCCATGATGATTGCGCGTTTTGCATCTTGAAGAGCGCCGGCAACAATCTCAGAGGCTGATGCTGTTGCACCGTTAATAAGAACGACAACGGGAACTTCAAGTTCTTTATGACCTGTTTTTTTCACGTAACGAATTTCTTTTTGTTTTGGATCTCTGCTCTCAGTTGAAACAACAGTTCCATCTTTAAGAAAGATCGAAGACAGCTCCACAGCTTCATCCAGCAATCCACCTGGATTTGAACGAAGATCGAGAATAATTCCCTTAAGCTGAGCTTTTGGTTTAAGTTCCGCACGCATTTTTTTGATAGCATCTGCTACGTATTCACCAGATTTTTTCTGGAATTGAGTCAGACGTACGTAAGCGAATTCATCTTGAATAAGTTCATATTTAACAGGTTTGATATAAACGATATCGCGGATGAGTTCGATATTTTTAATCCCTTCGATTCCTTCGCGGGCAATCCCCAGAGTAATTTTGGTTTTCGTTTTTCCACGAAGTTTTTCAATCGCGTGCTGAAGTGTGACTCCCACCATAGATTCGTGGTTAATCTCAACAATTTTATCACCCGGCTTAATCCCGGCCTTAAAGGCCGGAGAATCTTCAATTGGAGTGATAATGACTAGCACTCCATCTTTTTGAGTGACTTCAATCCCAAGCCCACCAAACTCTCCAGAAGTCTCTTCCTGCATTTTGGTGAAGACTTCGGTATCAAGATAAGCCGAATGCGGATCAAGAGTTCCCATCATTCCGTTGATCGCACCTTGAATAAGTTTTTCAGTGTCGACTTCGCGATAGTATTGCGACTCGATTAAATAGAGTACTTTGTTAAAAAGTTCGAGCTTTTCATATCGTGATTTTTTAGCGGCTTCTTCTTGATTTGTATTTTTGGTTTGTGCCCACGATGTTGGGGCCACGATTAGGCCCGAGACAACAAGTCCCAACAGTGCCTGCTTCATACTCTACTCCTTCCTTAGGATAGATAGATGCTAATTAGACGAAGTCTTACCTAGAGATTTTTTATCTAAAAGCAAATATGTGTTTTGTGCTAAATTCTTTTTTCTAACTTCAAAATAAATTCTACCGTCACCCAAAGCTCCAGAGCTCGGTTTCGTGTGGCCCACGACTTGAGTTTCTTTAACGTTGTCACCAACATTCACGCTCGCATCGAACTGACCTAAAAGAATGGTTCTCGTCTCATTACCGTGATCGATGATAACAACGTTACCATAAGATCCTAAAGGTCCCGTATGGGCGATTTTACCAGCGCGAGTTGCTCGTACTTCGTTTTTACCCTGGAAGTTAAACGTTACACCCGCTTTTTTATATTCAATTCCTTGATGAGCATAAATCGGCGGATAAAATGTCTCACCTGAAAGAGGCTGTGAAGGTATTTTAATTTCTTCGGTAATTTGCAATGGAGCAAGTTGCTCACGTTGCTTAGCTTTTTGCGTACTCATTCGAGTCATTGCTAATTTGTTTTTTACTTCATCAAACTTAGATTGTGTTGCATTTTTCTCTTGTCCTTGACGTTCAAGCTCTGTGCGCAGCTCACGCTTTCTCTGCTCGAGTTCATTCATGACAGCGAGTAAATCTTTTTCAGTTTCCATTGAGTTTTGAAGCTTCTCTTGAAGAGCTTCTACGTCATCGCGAACGCCTTTATTCTCTTTCATGACACCGGCAAGGTCACTTAAGCGGCGTTGAAGATTATCGATCAGAATTTTGCGTGAAAGCAAGGCCGAAGGATTTTCTGTATTTTCTAATTTATTGAGAAGGGCCGCCATCAAAAGATTTTTCGTTTGAGTATAACTTTTCTTCAAACTTTCATTGTCGAGATCAGCATTCTTCTTAGCGTTTGTTAACGCTTCTTCGAGGCGTGCTCTTTCTTCAGCGAGTTTAAGATATTTTTTATTGTTGAGCCCAAGACTAACATCAACCTCAGACACTTCTTTAGTAAGAGAGACTATTAGTTTATTTTGTTCGTTAAGACGTTTTTTCATCTCAACAATATTCTCAACACCGCTTTCCTGAACGTTATTTGTCTCAACCGCGGAGTAAACTGTTCCAGCGGCCAGTAACGTGGCAAGAGCTATGGTTTTGAGGGGAAATCGCATTTTAGTGGCTCTCCCAACGATACTTTTTAGCATGAAGGGCAGTTCCTAAAATAAAGATCATAAGGGCAACAAGAAGATTGATCGGTTGAGGCATACCAAGTGCGAAAGTTGCACCAACTGAAATAATAAAGAAAAGTGTAAGTCCGTTAACTGCGACTTTAAGTCCGACTTTTTGTTTTCTTTGGTAGCTTTCCAAAATGTATGAAGCTTCAGCGATTTTTACACGAACTGAAAGAAGAGAAATCGCCCAGAAGATGAAAACGATAAAGAGATAAAGTGAGTAACCCCATGTTTTAATCACTCCAATAAATTGGGTGCGTTTATCAATCATTTGGTCTGGAGCTTTAATCGCACCTAGCGTGATATTACCCTCTCCCACCAAGTGAGTGAGGTAATCACGGATTAATTCTTTAGGACGAGTCTTTAGATCTTTAGCGTATGTGATTTTCAGTCCGGCGTAATTAAGATCAAGACCTGAATCCGTCAAATCACCTTGAACTGAACCTAAAATACTTTTTACTTCTTCTTTGAT
>CBIHOP010000356.1:0-3559 GCA_966211385.1 uncultured Bacteriovorax sp. | reverse complement strand
TTCTCTTCAAATTTATGAAGTGGATCAGGCGCGCGGTCTTTCAGATCATTAATTTTTGCGATTGTGCCTCGAGTGCCATCCATTTTCTTAGTCATCACAATTTGTCCGCTTACCGGTTGATCGATGTAAGCAGCTAGTCTGATTCCTACTTGGAGAGGAGCACTTAGAGTAAGTTCTGATTTTGTTTTTTCGTTGATGATGAGAGTTGGACTTCCTTTAATCATGCGGACGGTTCCTTCAACAGAATACACTCCGCACTCAAACGAACGAGCGAATGTTTGTGTTGAAAAAAGAAGTGCGAACATCATGAATACTATTTTCATTCACCTACTAAGCTTCATGGTAAGAGTTCTTTTCAAGATATTTTGAATCGAATGATTCCAATCGCTTGTAGGCTTTTCGGTCTTAAAGTGGAAAGCTTTAGGTGCCTGAAATCTAAGGCAAAAAAAGGGCCTTCGATGAAGGCCCTTAAGGATTTTTATTGAAGAAGGCTTCTACCCGAAGATTTTAGGTCATCACATGCCTGAGCAATTCTTTCGGTCATCATCTTTTCTGCTGATTTCATCCATTCACGAGGATCGTAGTGTTTTTTCGAGCCAACTTCGCCGTCGACCTTTAGCACTTTATCGTAATTTTTAAGCATAAAATCGACTACTGGACGAGTGTACGCGTATTGAGTATCTGTATCGATGTTCATCTTGATTACACCGTATCCAAGTGTTTCGTGAATTTCAGAAAGCTCTGATCCAGATCCTCCGTGGAAAACGAGAAAGTGTTCAGCTTCTTTACCAAAAGTTTTAGCAACAGCTGCTTGTCCATCACGAAGAATAGTTGGTTTTAATTTTACGTTTCCAGGTTTATAAACACCGTGAACGTTACCGAAAGTGGCCGCGTACATGAATGTTCCGATAGGACGAAGAGCTTTAGCAATTTCGACCATCTCTTCTGATGTTGTATAAAGCTTATCCGCTGGAGCGTTTTCGTTGTTGTGACCATCTTCTTCGCCACCGACAACACCTGTTTCAACTTCTAAGATAAGTTCGCTTTTAGCAAAACGTTCCAATAGAGCTTTTGATTGTTTGATATTTTCATTTAAGGGAAGTTCAGATCCATCGAACATATGCGAGTTAAAAAGGTTAGGAAGGCCTTTTGCTCTTCTTTTTTCAGTCTCTGCTACTAAAGGGAGCATGAAACTATCAACATACTGAGGATGGCAGTGATCTGTGTGAAGAGCGATGAGAACATTATATTTCTCCGCCATCAAATGCACGTGTTGAGCGATTGAGATCGCTCCTAATGCCATATCTCCAACTCCTTGTCCGGAAGCGAATTTTCCCCCTCCAGTAGATACTTGAATGATACCGTCTGATCGTTTATCAGCGAAGGCCTTAAGGGCGGCATTTGCTGTCGACATTGAAGTGACGTTAATGGCAGGGTAGGCATATCCACCTTGTTTTGCCTTTTCTAACATTTGTTTATACTGCTGGGGTGTGGCCACTGGCATGAAAAAACTCCTTACACAAGACGTTAAGTCGGTCAAAATTACGCCCGCAAATTGTAGAATGATTTCTTTTGGGTTACTATAAAAATCCAAAAAAAGTTTAATGTAGACCCAAGGCTAACCCCTACAAGGACGAACAATGCTTAAAAAAGTAGAAAAAAAATATTCCGTTAAAAAAACGCCGAAGGCGCAACTAAAAAAATGGTACGAGTTGATGACACTCGGCAGGCTATTGGATGAAAGAGCTCCGAACTACCTGAAGCAGGCCATTGGTTGGTCATACCACGCTCCATATGCTGGTCACGATGCGATTCAATTAGCGATCGGCCAAACATTCGTGCGCGGAGAAGATCATCTCTTCCCTTACTATCGCGATATGCTTACTGCTGTTGCTGCTGGTGTTTCTGCGGAAGAAATCATTTTAAACGGGATTTCTAAAGCAACTGATTTAGCTTCTGGTGGTCGTCACATGTCGAATCACTTCGCTAAACCTGAATGGAACATCCACAACGTTTCATCATGTACAGGAAACCATACCTTGCACGCAGCAGGTGTTGCTCGCGCGATGAAACGTTATAAGCACAAAGGTGTAGCCATTTCTTCTCAAGGTGAATCTTCTGTATCAGAAGGTTACTGTTATGAAGCGATCAACGGAGCGTCTTGTGAAAAACTTCCAGTGATTTTTGTCTTCCAAGATAATGGTTACGGAATTTCTGTTCCAAAACGCGATCAGACTGCTAACGAACGCGTAGCTGATAACTTTTCGGGATTTGCTAACCTTCGTATCATCCACTGTGACGGAAAAGATGTTTTCGATTCAATGAGTGCAATGGAAGAAGCTCGCAAACATGCCATCGAAAAATCAGAACCTGTTATCGTTCACGCTGATTGCGTGCGTATCGGAAACCACTCGAACTCAGATAAACACGAATGGTACCGTGACGAAAAAGAAAGAGAAGAAGCAAAAGCTCAAGATCCATATGTTCGCTTTAAAAAAGAACTTCTTGAGAGCAAAGTTTTCACAGAAGATGAATTAAGAACTGTAGAAGATGAAATGAAGAAAGTCGTGCTCGACGCTCACACAAAAGCGATGAAAGCACCAAATCCAGATCCAGCATCGATCTATGATTTCGTTCTACCTGAACCATATGTTTCAACAAAATATCCGGATGGAACTCACTCTGAAACTTCTGAGCCAGTGAAATTCATTGATGCGATCAATGGAACACTAAAAGCAGAATTCAGACATAACCCGAACACGTTCATTTGGGGCCAGGATATGGCCAACAAAGAAAAAGGCGGGATCTTCAACGTTTCAAAAGGAATGCAACAAGAATTCGGTATTGAACGCGTTTTCAACGGGCCAATTGCGGAAGATTTTATTCTTGGTACAGCAAACGGATTCTCTCGTTTTAGAGATGATATTCGCGTGTGTGTTGAAGGTGCAGAGTTCGCTGACTACTTCTGGCCTGCTATGGAGCAATTTGTAGAGATGACTCACGATTACTGGAGAAGTAACGGAGCATTCTGTCCAAACGTTATCATCCGTCTAGCTTCTGGTGGATACATTGGTGGGGGTCTTTACCACTCACAAAACATTGAAGGCGCACTTTCAACTTTCCCAGGTGTGAGAATTGTTTCTCCATCATTTGCTGACGATGCTGCCGGACTTTTAAGAACAGCTTTCCGTTCAAAAGGACCAACTGTTTATCTTGAGCCAAAAGCGCTTTATAACTCAAAACAAGCGATGACTCCGGTACCTGAAGATTTCGAAGTTCCATTTGGAAAGTGTCGTGTTCGTCGCGAAGGATCTGACCTGACTGTTCTGACTTACGGAAACACAACTCACATGTGTCTGGAAGCAGCTGAGAACTTAGCAAAAGAAGGTTACAGCGTTGAAGTAGTGGATCTTCGCTCGCTTATTCCACTTGATGAAGAAGGAATTATTAATTCAATTCGTAAAACAAATCGCTGTATCATCGTTCACGAAGATAAAGTGTTCGGTGGATTCGGTGGTGAGCTTGTTGGGATTATCAACGACAAAGCCTTTGAACACCT
>CBIHOP010000355.1:0-3576 GCA_966211385.1 uncultured Bacteriovorax sp. | reverse complement strand
TGTCTTACGATAAGACGAGTACTTTGGAAGATTTACCTGAACTTGATGAATGCAACTATTCACAGTTCAAAGACATCTTGATGAAGTAAAAACGTTTTTTTCAGTAGAACATTTTTATGAAAACAATTCTTTCTCTGGCATTTGCTCAGGATCAGTTTAATTACGATGAAGAAGTCTCGTTCTTCGGTGAAACCTATCGTGTTATTCAATACTCGACCAACTTTGATGTCGCTCTGACAGAAGAGCTGATAAAAAAGTATGATGGACATTGCGATGTTATTTGTCTCTCGGGAATTCCACAAAAAATTAAATTTAAGAAATGGAACTTTCTCCATCCTGACAGTTATCGTTTAAAGACAGCAGCGAAGTACACGCCGATTGTTGATGGACAGATCATCAAAGATGTTTATATTCCTTATGCTCTTCGTATGTTTCAGTTGAAGCAGCCGCAATTTTTTCATAAGAAAAAAGTAGGGATGTACTCAGCAGGATTGCAAATAAGTTTCGTTGAACCGCTGTTTGAACTGTTTGGTGAAGTCGTTATGGCCGATCCATTCTTTCTTCTGAAAATTCCTCTTACGCTTCACAGACAAACTTCGTTAGAGCGATTTTTAAAAACGCTAGCACCTGTTCTCAAAATGATGAAAGTGCAAAAAACTTTCGTGCCAGAGTTTAATGAAAAAAATAGAAAACTCAATCGTGCGCTTGATGAATTTTTAAGTTGTAACGTACTAGTTGGAAATGAAGCTAATATCAATTTCCTCGAGCTTTCCCACTTAAAAGGTAAAACGCTGATCATTGATATCGTTTCACCTCAATTTGAACAAAAGCTTAAAAAGTCAGGTCTGCACGATGCACTGGTTTGTCTTCCGCAATTTACGGAAAATCCAAAACTCAATTATTCAATCCTCGAAGGTATTATTCAATTAAAGAAAAGTGCCGGTGATTTTGTAAATCAGGACGACGTCATTAAAGTCGTTGAGGAAATGAAACTTACTCCGGAATTACGTGTGTTCAACGAAAACAGTGAAGAAGAAACAAAGTTTGCTTTCGTCATTCACCCGCTCTCAGCAAAATATATTTTCAAACATCCTTATCTGAAATTTTTAAAGAACCATTCAAAACCTCTGGAGAAAATTGCGGAAGAAGCAATGACCTACATTCCAGGATTTTTCTACGGAAATATTGATGGGGTTGTGAGTGAAAAAAACGGCAAAAAAGTTAAAGGATTGATCTATACCGTTACCGAAACTCCTAAAAAGTTAATGGAGAGTAAACCAGATGTGGTTTACAAAAAGATTTTAAAACTCTGTGAAAAAGCGGATCAAGAAGGTGCAAAGATTATTGGTCTTGGAGCCTATACCAAAATCGTAGGTGATGCTGGTGTGACTATCGATCGCATGAGTCCGATCCCAGTCACAACTGGAAACTCGCTTTCGGCAGCATCTACTTTATGGGCCGCTAAGCTTGCTGTTGAAAAATTAGGGTTTGTTGAAAAAGAAGATTCTCGTTTTAAAGGCGTTGTGATGGTTGTCGGAGCAACGGGAAGTATTGGCGCTGTATCTGCAAAAATCTTAGCTCTCTCGTGGGATGAAATCATCATCGTCGCTCCACGAGCGTATAAACTAATGGAGCTTCGAGATGAGATTCTAGCGATCAATCCAAACGCAAAAATAGAAATTTCTAC
The DNA here is from genome assembly GCA_966211385.1 of uncultured Bacteriovorax sp. Lineage (GTDB taxonomy): Bacteria > Bdellovibrionota > Bacteriovoracia > Bacteriovoracales > Bacteriovoracaceae > Bacteriovorax. The sequence continues at coordinate 1,889 of CBIHOP010000355.1, read as the reverse complement.
TAATGCTGACAACTATTCTCACAAGTGTGATTTGATCATCACGACGACATCGGGCCAGGGAAAAACCGTTTTAGATATCATGAAAGTTAAACCTGGTTGTGTGATTTGTGATGTCTCACGTCCTTTTGACATCAGAGAAGAAGATGCCATCAAACGTCCTGATGTTCTCGTTATTGCCAGCGGTGAAGTAACTCTTCCGGGAGATGTTAATATTCGCGGAGATTTAGGTCTTGAAGGAAAAATCGTTTATGCCTGTCTGGCCGAAACTGCTTTATTGGCAATGGATGGAAAGCTCGAATCATTCACTCTTTCACGAAACATCAATTACGAAAAAGTACTGGAAATAGACAAAATGGCCAAAGAGCATGGCGTGCGCCTTTCACAAATCATGGGACATGCTGGTTTTATCAGCGATGAAGAATTTAATCTTTGTCGTGAACATGCAATTAATAAATTAAAAACTAAAAAGAAAAAAGGATCTTAAAAAATGGGACAAAAATATTTTACGGGTTTGAATTATACACTTGGTAATGAAGATACAAGTGTTGAAATTGCCATGATAAAAAAATATAAACCTAAAAGTATTTTTTCCATTTGTGGAAGCGGGGGACGCTCATTACCGCTTATGCATGATGAATGCGAGCATATTGCCCTTGGTGACCTTTCTAAAGAGCAACTTCTCTTGGCCGAACTTCGATACCATACTTATAAAGAATTTTCTCCAGAAGATTTTCTCCTTTTCTGGGGATACTATCCCTATGGTGATGATAATCACAAAACCAAAAGACGTGAACTTTTTACGTCGCTTAAACTTTCAGATGCGGCCTATGCTCTTTTCTCCCAGGTCTTCCATGAAATTAATTATGGATCACTTCTCTATTTAGGAAAGTGGGAGAGAACGTTTGCTTTTTTTGCAAAAATTAATATGGTTCTTCTCGCTCCCGACCACGACAAAATGCTGCGTTTTGATTCTCTAGAAGAACAAAAATATTATTATCAGAATGAATTTCCCATGAAACGTTGGAAAGCTCTTCTTCATCTTCTGGGAAATAAAGCGATGTTCAATGCGCTTTTATATAAAGGGGATTTCATTAAAAAGAATTCACCTCTATCGCATTTTGATTATTATTTTCAAGCGTTCGATCGTCTCTTTACTCGCGATCTGGCCCAAAAAAGTTTTTTCCTCAATTTGTGTTTCTTTGGAAAAATTAATTCTTTGGAAGGTGTTCCGGTTGAGGCCAATGCTGAATCAATCGCTCGTATCAAAAAATCAAAAGCGAAAGTTTCTTATCTTCAAGAGGATTTTATAAAGGCATTATCAAGAGGTGATCAGAAATTTGATTTTGCCTCACTCAGCGATGTTCCCTCGTACTTTGGTGGTGAAATCGAGAGAATGTACATGCATCAAATAAAACCTGGTCTCAATCCAGGCGCAATCGTTGTTGTTCGTTATTACCTGAGAAATTCAGAATGTGATTTACGTGGTTATGAAGAGATCACATCCGAATTCCAGGCAGAAATCGATCTGGAAAAGGTTCAAATGTACGATATCAGAGTCTACAGGTACAAAGGTTAAAGACTTGCAAATATTTATTGGCGGTTTTTAAATTTATCAGTTTTGCTCGTCAGTAGAAATCATTTATTTTTCATGTGTACATGATCGTATCCGATAAGCGTTTAGACTAGTTTAAACGCTTATTTGGATGAGTTATGAAGCAAACATCTATTCTCTTACTCCTTTCAATCTTAATTTTGTCTGGATGTTCAAAAGCACCAGGAAAAACAGAAGCGAAATTTAAAATTGGTCTCGCCGCAATCTCAGGAATTTCTAGTTATAGCGCTGGTGGTGCCATGCTTTGGGGAAAGGCGGATACTGGTGAAACTTTTGG
>CBIHOP010000354.1:0-3581 GCA_966211385.1 uncultured Bacteriovorax sp. | reverse complement strand
ATTTAAAAACGATGCGATTTGATTAAGCATGCTTCACCCACTTATCACGAAGGAGACGCTCGTTAGCGATCTTCTTTTGTAGAGTCATAATTCCTTCGATCAAAGCTTCTGGACGAGGAGGGCAACCAGGAACGTAAACATCAACAGGAACAACTTCATCAACGCCTTTTAAAACGTGATAGCCGTGTTGCCAGTAAGGTCCGCCTTTATTTGCACAAGAGCCCATTGAGACAACGTAACGAGGCTCAGGCATTTGTTCGAATAATAATTGAATACGAGTGGCCATCTTCAGCGTTACAGTTCCTGCAACGATCATGAGGTCAGCACGTCTTGGAGTGGCCATGAAAGCTCCACAACCAAATCTTTCAAGATCGTATTTCGAAGCTCCTGTCGCCATCATTTCGATCGCACAACAAGCGAGACCGAAAGTCATAGGCCACAAAGAGTTCTTACGACCCCAGTTTAAAAAATCATCTACTTTCATCAAAACGACGCTATCTTGCATCTAGGCTCCCTCGGGTGCTCCCACAAAAGTCACTTAGTAAATTCCATCAATTATTACATAAATTTACCGAGAGAGCGATGCTTTCGTCAACGAAATGGACTAATTTATTCGGCCAACAAAAAACTTTTGACGAGAAATTAAATTGAGGTGAATTTATCGCAGCGAATGCGGAAATCTTCGAACATGGTTTTGTAATCTTGAACGTCTTTAGTATCGACGCTCGCAGGAGAGCGATTCACCCGATTCTCCATGAGAGAAATGCGGTTGAGATCGTTTTTGCACACGCGATCCATAATATTGACATATTCCTTCACCGCAGCAACGGGATAAGGTAAACCCCAGGCCGATGAAATAAAAAACGCTTCACTAGGCGAAGCGGCCGGCAAATCTTTTTCATTTACGGCGAAGCGACTAAGTTCTTTTTTCAAGTTCTCAAAATGGTTTCCTACTTTATAGAACTCTTGTACACCCAAATCTTTCGAAACAGATCCGACTTGTTGATCGTAAACTTTCTGGCAGTTCGACCCCCTAAAACCAACACCTGGAAGAAGTTCTTGAAGGACACGACACTCGACTATATAAGCGTCGACTTCTCCGCCTCGGCCTTCAACTGTGCTTTTGATAAACTCTTTGAGCTTGAATCTTGAATCGTAAGGATTAAATGGTTCACGGTAAGTGTAATGAGTGAGCTCGTGAGCAAAATCAAGAAGCGCATCTAGCGTTTTTAAATGACGATTGAGATAGACGCGGCTTTTTGTTTCATACATAACCTGCGTGGGATTTGAAGCTGAAAATCTTCTCACGAGAGTTGTATCGGTAAGCGAGCCATCGCCGGTAGCAACTACATCGTACAAAGTATGGCCTTGTTGAGCGGCCTTTTCAGTGGCCTTCTCAATTACCTTTTTACCGGTCGGAATGTTTTTGAGTCCATTCACCAGACGCTTAAAATTTTCTTCGTCACTTCTTGATTTATTATACCAAGGCTCGTTGAACCTGATCTCCTCGTGGACATCAATCACAACAGGCGTTTTTGCATACCCTTCGAAAGCGAAGAGAAAACATGAGAATAATAGAGCTTTTAAGCAGGTCATGGAGGTCTTGTCGGCATGGATGGCAAGATACTTCAGCCTAAAATCCAAGAGAAGATGGGTAATTTTTACAAGAGTGCTTGAGAAATTCGCTCAGAAATGTACGATGGCCGCACATAAAAAGCACACAACGGGAGATCTTATGAAATTATCAATTGCTCTATTAACACTCGCTCTATCTGCTAACGTAATGGCGTACTCAATCACTGATTCAACGGTTCTTACTTCAGCTACTCCCCTTCTTTCTTCAGCTACAACTTCTGGTGGGTTTGCTGAAAAACAAGCTGCTCTAGTATTAAACGATTCTCAGGAATATTTCCAATCGGGAAGACTTTCAGCTTTTCTTGCTCAAAAAGTAAGTGAAGTTCAAGCTGAGTCTGAGCTTTCTGTTGAAGAAGCTGTTGATGCTCTAGTGACTGACGCTGAATCGATTCTTAAATAATTACTGAAGATCTTTTTCAATTATTGGCCCTCCTCATAGATGCTATGACGAGGGCCTTTTTGTTTTTTCCTGATCATTTTAATCCACATTTATTCTTCTAACTTTTACCAACACTATAAGACTTAGTGTTTCGCTTTCTTCTACACTGATCAGTACCAAAATCATTTTCAAGGATGAAAGATGAAAACTCTCGCTGTCGCTCTTTTAGGGCTCACTGTCTCTACTGCTACTTTCGCTGAAGTTTCACCCACTGAACTAGTGGTAAAAGTTAAGGCCGGATCAAAGCTTCCCAACCTTCAACATGTCAAAGGTGTAAAAAATCTTTTTGGAAACATCTTTATTGTACATACCGATGGATCAGAAAGTGTTTATTCTGAACTTAAAAAGAGCGCTGCTGTCGTTTCGGTTGAGAGAAACTATAAAGCGCAAAAGTCTGCGCTTCCTATTCCTCAGCAACTTGATATGAAGTCGTTTGATGGATCTCTTGCTGGCGAATTTAATGATCCACAAGTGGGCCGTATCTGGTCTTTTCAAGATGCTGCTAAGTATGGTGTGTCTGTAAACTCGGCCTATCGCCAATATGGAACACAGAGTACGAAAGAAATTATTGTCGCTATCGTTGATACAGGAATTGATACTAATCACGAAGACCTTAAAGAAGTTCTTTGGAAAAATGAAAACGAAATTGCTGGAAACGGAATCGATGATGATCAAAATGGATACATTGACGATGTTTACGGAATCAATACGCTTGTTCGCGATTCACAAGGAAGAGCGACAGGAAACAATCGCGATACTCACTCGCACGGAACTCACGTAGCAGGCACTATCGGCGCCAAACAAAATAACGGTATTGGTATTGCGGGAATCGCTTCAAATGTTAAATTGATGGGAATCAGAACTGTTCCAAACAACAGCGATGAAACTGATGTTGATGTGGCCGAAGCTTTTATTTACGCTGCTAAAAATGGTGCAAAAATCATCAATTGTTCATTCGGTAAAGGAAGCAATGAAGGTGGATCACTAATCCCTGATACTTTAAAACACATTCAAGATGAATATGGTGTTCTTGTGGTCGCGGCCGCAGGAAACGATTCTTCAGATATCGATCGTCGTCCGACGTATCCTGCTAGTCATAAAAATGATAACCTTCTCATCGTAGCTTCAACAGCAAGCTCTGGTGGAATGAGTGGGTTTTCTAATTACGGTAAAATCAGTGTTGATGTTGCGGCCCCTGGCTCTTCAATTTTCTCAACAACACCTGGAAACAGATATGAATCTATGTCGGGAACTTCGATGGCCTCTCCAACGACAGCTGGTGTGGCGGCCGAAGTTCTCTCACACTTCCCGAACCTCTCACCTCTTCAGCTAAAAGAAGTTCTCATGAATTCGGTGACGAAAGTGGATCGTTTCAAAGACAAAATGATCAGCGGTGGACGAATTGATTTATTGAAAGCTTTGGAATACGCAAGAACAATCAAATAAGATTTTAAAACTGCCCCACTATAGTGGTGGAGAAAAAGAGAGAGGTCATGGTTAAAATCAT
>CBIHOP010000353.1:0-3588 GCA_966211385.1 uncultured Bacteriovorax sp. | reverse complement strand
CGTGGTGAAAATGGCCGGACATTCAATGGATGAATTCACTGTTCTTCCACGTGTAATCGCTAAAGATCCAAACTTAATTGCTACTGGTATGAAGACAAAAGATGCTGCTGTAAAAATTGAAAAAATCAATGCGGCCATCAAAGCTCTTCAGCAAGATGGAACTATTGAAAAAATTACTAAAATGACTTTCTAATCAAAATACGGGGCTGCATTTATGCGGCCCTTTTTTCATCTATTTTTTCCTTTCTTCAGTTCATATTCTTTTAAAAATCAATCAATTATTCTGCATAAACAACTGACTTCATTGCAATGATCAAATTGTATTTACATCGAATACCTTTTTGGTATACGGTGAAGTAACTTTGGACAAACTATAAAAGAGTGACATGACATCAGCAAAAAAATTTTTAGAGACATTAATTGGCCCGCCGACTGTAGGAAAACTAATCAGGTCTTACAGAACTCAGAATGAACTTAGTACACAAGAGTTAGCCACTCTTCTTGGAGTTACTAAGGGATATATATCAAACATTGAGACTGGGAAAAAAGACATTTCTTTGGACAAGGCCCTTCACATTTGTGAGGTTCTTGGAGAAGTGCGCGAGCTTTATGCCCATGTTTGGTTTGAAGAACAAGCTAGAAATGCTGGTCTGGATTTCAAAAAAGTTATTAAAAAAATGGCGAGTTAAGTTAAAATTACATAAAAACTAATCAACTCTTAACAATAAACTTTAAACTCTCATGCTATAAGACCACCATTCATTCTTATTGGAGGTCTTATGAAGTCTTTATCAATCGCCGTGGTTTTGTTTTCACTCCCAGTAATCTCGTTTGCTGCCTGTTATAAAGCAGATACAGCCATTCCTTCGCAAATTGAAAGCGTTCTTTGTTTAGAAAATATTACAGAGTCTGTTAAGGCCAATACACTTGAAGTGCTTAGTGCTGATGGAAGTTTTCCAGCTGAATTAACAATTACTTCATTGAGCCGCCACAACGAAGAAAGATATGCATTCACTATTGAAGGATTGATCCATGATGAGTGGAACAGCGGTTGTTCAGATGGTGTTTCAGCGAACGCAATCATCAAAGGTAAAAATAATTACGGAATCGTAGATGTTAAAGCTCTCGATATTTCAGTTGAGATCACAACGACGAACGACACTTGCCACTCGCAAGGGTGGACGGAGACTGTTCACTATTCTCTTGTTAAATAATTTTTAATACAGGGCCCTGCTATTCTGGCAGGGCCTTTAAAAACTCACTTCCACAAAACAGTTTTCTGTTTCCCAAAATGTAATTTTATCAATAACAATGTCAGAATCCTTTAAGAGTTTCGGGCAAACTTCTTTTAATAAATAATTCGCCATATTTTCTGCTGTCGGATTATCAGGTAACAAGAATATAGGTTTTGTTCCAGGTGCTTTTCGAAGCAGATTAATCGTTTCCATATCAGAGTCTTTGATAATCATGGTGTGATCCCAATGATAATCGACCCAGCCTCCGATAACTTCTTTGATCACGGAAAAGTCCACCACTCGCCCTATCTCATCGAGTGATTTTTTTGGAGAAGCGTAGATCCACAAAACACCATTGTGTCCATGCAGACTGGCGCATTTGTTTTCATGCCCAACTACTCTGTGGCCATAACAAAAATGTATTTTTCGAACTGCTTTCAAATTTGTTTCCATGATCTCTTTTTCTCAAAATGATTTTTTCCCGTGAATGATCGTGATCATGTTTTTCGATTTTTATTTTCCATCTCCCCGGTGGATGGAAATACTCTGGCTATAGAAACATCCCCCTCGGATAATAAAATTAAGCTTATGAGGAGGACAACATATGCGCCATTCACACACAGGTACACACATTGCTCATGAACCACACCAACTGCCTTTGCAAACTTTTAAAAACGAAGTTGATTTACCGGCACTCACCTACACTCCCGCCCGTCGTTATACGAAGGGAATGGGACAAGCAGTCGCTGATCGAACCATCAATCGAAAAGTTCTGCACAAACTAAGACACCCTGAGATTTTAAAAATTAAAATTCAGTATCATGAAAATATTTCGCTAAATGAAGAGATTGATCTCTATTGTAAAAATAAGGGTTACATCATTTCTCACTATGAGACATTAGAACAAGATAAAGAATTAAATAAGACGCTGACAGTGGCTTTGCATATTGTGGCCAAACAAGAGATGGAACACTGGAAAGATGTTGCTTTCAGAGTCGCCCATGGAAATACAATGCTGAATGAAAAAGATGCGGATGCAGAATTTTTGAAAATGCATCATCACCTTCGTCAGGCTTCTCTGCTTATGTCAGGTCGACATCTACAACATGGTGACGAAACTCAAATCACGCGCAATATGGAAGTATTCACTAATTGTGCGACAAGTGCGATGAGTTTTTTAAAGTTTTATCTGCTCTTAAATGGGAGTGGCGTTGGAAGGTCTATGGATGACGAACTGATGCTTGTGGATTACAAAAATCTCCCCATCGTTGTTCCTGTTATTGATAGCACTCATGCGGATGTTCTCTCAGGGGAAATTTCTGAAAGACTCGAGCGCAGAACTGCTGAACACATGTATAAATTCAAAACAATTCACTATTTCGAAGTTCCAGATTCCCGAGAGGGCTGGGCCAAGGCCATTGAAAAAATGGAAGTTATGGCATTCGAGAAAAAACATAAGAACTCTGTTCTGATGCTGGACTTCTCAAAGGTGCGGCCTAGAGGCGCACCTATTGGGGGCATGCAGAATCGTCCGGCTTCGGGTCCTGGCCCTTTGATACTTGCGATTGAAAAAATTGCGAAACTTCGCGAAGCTGCAATGGAGCCATGGAGAGCAACTATGTTCGCTGATCATTATCTCGCTGAGTGCGTACTGGTAGGTGGTGCTCGAAGAGCGGCACGCATGGCCACTAAGACGTGGAGAGATTCTACTATCTTTGATTTCATTAATCTTAAACGTGGTGGATTTTTATGGAGTTCGAATAATTCCGTGACGGTCGATGCGGAGTTTTGGAATTATGTGAATAATCCAGCGATAGAAACTCATATGGCCAAACATGCTCGTAAAGTTTTTAACGCCATCACTGAAGCCGCTTACTTTGATGGAACAGGTGAACCTGGGCTGATAAATCAGGACAAACTTACTCACAATGATTCTGGGTTTAGTGGATATCTGGATGGTCAGTTTGCAGAAAGTAAAAAATATAAACTCGACTCCGAAACTTTAGAACTTACAAAATTGTTGGCGATCGTTGCTAAAGATATGCAGTACCAACAAATCACAAATCCTTGCGGTGAAATTACACTTAATCTGCTTGGTGGTTATTGTGTTATTGCAGATGTTGTTCCCTATCATGCCCAAAACGATGATGATGCTTGTGATGCTTTCGCAACAGCAACTAAAGCGCTCATGAGAGTAAATCTCATGGATAGTATGTATAAAAAAGAAGTTAAGCGAACAAACCGAATTGGTGTCGGGATTACTGGATTTCATGAATGGGCCTGGAAACGATTTGGTTTTGGCTGGAAAGATATTGTTGATTTGGGAAACATTTCCGAATCATTCTTCATGGAA
>CBIHOP010000352.1:0-3590 GCA_966211385.1 uncultured Bacteriovorax sp. | reverse complement strand
TGTCGTAGTTGTCGATGTCTCTTCGCATTTTTAAAACAGCAATGCGCGATTTTAGTTTCACAAGAAATGAGGTGAGTTGATTGATTTGAATGTTTTCTTTTTTAAATCGCTCTTGCGCGATTTCTTCACCGCTTGGAACTCCCGTTTCCCAACCAAAGTGCATCGCCTCCATTCCATGAAGAGTGACATACACTGCAGTATCAATTGGTGTTTGAGTAGGCTTCAAAATACCAACAATTTTAAAGGGAGTCTGATCATGATGAAGAACGGCTTCACTTGAGATACCGTGAGAAAGCGTAATGGGATCATTCAAAGAATGTTTAAAAACCTTAGCTACTTCAGAACCAATGACAACTTCAAATGTATCAGATGCAGGTACTCCAGCGGCGAACTCAACTTGTTTGTCTCCACGGAAACGATAATGTTTATAAAAGTTTTCATCAGTTCCAATGACACGAAATCCTTTATAAGCATCGCCCAGTGAAAGTGGAATGGCCCATTCAACTTGTGGGTTCGCTTTAATTTCTTCGAAAGTACTCATGCGAATGTTGTTAACCGCACTTCCGATGTGAAATACACTGTAAAGAAGAAGCTGAAGTGGTCCGCCTTTTGCTCCTACGATCAAATCCGTTTTAGAGATCGTGTTAGTAAAGCCTTCACGAGCACCCTGGCGAATACGTTCAATTCCTAAAAAGAGAGTGACTGATAAAGCGATGGAAAGCACGCAAAGGAGAGAGGTTAATTTGCGATTTTTGAATGATTTAAATGTTAGAAAATTAATCATGGCGGTTGATCTCACTTAAAGAAACAGAACGGCTAAAATAATTTCTCAATCTTTCATCATGAGAAACAAAAAGCAGTGTGAAACCACGTTTTTCACACAAACCTATTAAAAGCTGCATAAACTCCTGAGTATTTTTTTCATCCAGAGCGCTCGTCGGCTCATCAGCGATAACCAGTTTAGGTTCTCCAATGAGGGCCCGGGCAGCCGCCACTCTTTGCTGTTGTCCAATAGAGAGATCCGTTACTTTTTTATGAGCGTGTTCTCTCAATCCAAGAGCATTAATCAATTCCTCTGCTTGTTTTTCAAAATCTTCGCGGCTTCTTTTACTGTTGATCAAACAAGGAAGAATAATATTTTCTTTGATATCCAAATAGGGAATAAGATTGAAAATCTGAAAAATATAACCAATGTTTTCTCCGCGAAGTCGATCTCGCTTTGAAGCGGAGAGATCTTTTAAGTTATGTCCTAAAACCCAAAGATCACCTTTGGTTGGTGCTAAGACTCCAGCAATCAAATTCAAAAGCGTGCTTTTTCCATGACCAGAAGGACCATGTAAAAAAACTTTCTCGCTTTGCTTAATTTCAAAGCGAGAAATATTGATTGTAAGTGGAGTATGCGGGTTGTAAGAAAATTGGCAGTCGTTCAGTTCAATTACGTTCACGAAGAAATCCTGTTAAAGAGATCACAAAGTTATTTAAGGATGAGCTCCTGCTGGTGTTGGAGGTGTGAAGTTTTTCAAATCCTGAACTTTAAAACCCTCCATTTTATAAGAAGATTCTAAATCTGGATTTGATTCCACAGTCAATTTACCAGTCAGTTCAAGTGGTGCCATTGAAGGTTTAACCTTCGTTCCTTTTTTCATTTTTACAAGAATGAGCTGATTGGCCGGTGGAGGTGGTACGTGCATGCATGAAGGCACGTAAGGCATGAAAAGAAATTCCACAATTTCTTTTGATTCATAATCAAGCGGCATCATGAAGCCTTTAAGAGAAACTTCTTTGCTCAAGCTTTTTTTGAGGGCGTCTGGAATTTTTGGCTTTTTTGTTTTTTCATCCATCTCTAATGTTTTTAGAGTTTCCCAGCTAATTTCTGCTCCAAATGAAGTAAAGGAAGTTAAGCTGAGTGCAAATAAAAGTGCTATCGTCATTTTCATTAATTTTCCTCTGAAGATATAGAATCAATGCTCATTGGAATTGTAATTGATTGGATGAAACTTTGAAAACCTAAAGTTTATCAAATGCCTGACCCATTTATTCGCGTGCTGTCAGAAAATTATCAACACTTTTTCTTTCTTTCGATTAAAATAAACGAATGCAACTTAAATTTCTATTAGTTGAGCCAAATGAAATGGCCGGCGACGTTATTGAGCGAAACTTACAACGGGAATTCGGGGCCCATGTTCAATGGGTTAAAACGGCCGTTGAGGCGCTGGCGATCATTAAAAAAGCAGAGTACTTCGACCTCTTTATCGTTCGTAATGCTTCGGAAGAAACTCCGGAAGTGCCTTCAGAGCCAATTGCAGAGCTGCTTTTAAATGCAGTCTACGATATGAGTTTAAAAACACCTCTCATTGTCATTGGTGAATTTGAACACGCTTTTAAAAAGTACGCACTTGTCTCCGACAATGTAAGAATCGAAGAAATCAATCGCCTGGTTCTCAAGGCCCTCGACAAAAAGAAAGAAGATTTTTCGCACTTAAAGCTGCCTGACTATATTTCATTTCCCATTCGCATTTTTTACATGATGAACCTCTCACCGTGTGATGTGTATATTCGTCTGGTGAAAAAATCAGGTGATGAGTACGCCAAGAGACTTAATTTCGGTGAAAAATTCAATCGCGACGATCTTATGAAATATGAAGATATAGGATTGAAGGAATTCTTTATTGCACGAGAAGAACGTGAACTTTTTATGAACGGACTTCTCACTCAAACGCTTAAAGCGATGAAGACACTCCCAACGGCAGATGAACAATCAGTTGTGACAAAAACCGGTGATTCATTCACTGTTAGTTCTGATTTGATCAAAACTTTAGGGATCACGCCGGCCTGTGTAGCGATGGTCGATCAAACAATCATGAACATGAAAAATCAGATTGTGAAAACGGACAAACTAGGAACACTTCTCAAAAAGCTGCTTGATAATACTCTCAGTTATTCTTATCGAAGATCCTATATTATCTGTTTATTGTCTTACACTCTTTTACCAAAGATGGAATGGGGAAGTGGCGACCAACAAAATATCCTGCTCGATAAAATTTCAATGGTGAGCTTTTTTCACGACATTTATTTAGAAGAAGAAAGATTGCTCAAAATTATGGATAGTGAGCAATTAAAAAAAGCAGATCTCACTCCAAGAGAAAGAGATTTAGTACTCAATCATGCCAATCGCGCGGCCATGCTCGTCCAATCTTATCCCAAACTCCCGCAAGGAGTAGATCTCATCATTAAACAGCATCATGGAGTTTCTAATGGAGTTGGTTTTCCTGAAGCACTGACAGCTTCAATCTCACCAATGGCCGTATTTTTCGTGGTAGTAGAAGATTTTGTCACCCAGATTCTTGCACTCGATGATCATTCGAAAATTCCTCAGGTCATTAAACAGCAAAAAGAGCGATTCCAACTTCCTTCATACCGAAAAGTTGCTGTAGAAATAGAACAGATGTTCATCAAAAAATAAAAACTGCCCTACAACAGTGGTGGATATCAAACTAATTCGGCATAAAAAATTGATTGCTACGTTGGCTTTAAACTATTTTATTTTCATCACTTAAAATGATTCTGAGCTAGTTAATATTGCAGTAACA
>CBIHOP010000351.1:0-3595 GCA_966211385.1 uncultured Bacteriovorax sp. | reverse complement strand
TGATCCCAAAGAGATTAAGACCGAAAAAACAAACAATATTTTTTTCATTTCAATCCAGGTCGAAATTGTTTTTATAATCGATCAATTGTTCCTCGGGAATATCTTTTTTATAAACGACATAATCACCGATAACGAGTAGATCTAAATGAGTACCTAGAAAACATTGCAAAGCATGTTCAGGATTCGCAACAATTGGCTCCCCTCTCACATTAAAACTTGTATTAACAAGAAGTGGGCAACCTGTATGTTTTTTAAATTCTGAAAGGAGTGCATGAAATTCCGGATTTGTACTTTTTGAAACCGTTTGAACTCGCGCTGAATTATCCACATGAGTGACAGCTGGAAAATCTAATTTTTTGAATTCATCAACCAACAGCATATAAGGAGACTGACCTAATTCTGGAAAAAATTGAGATGAATCTTCCTCTAAGATTGCCGGTGCAAAAGGCCTGAAAGATTCTCTAAATTTGATTTTCAAGTTTAAATCTTTCTGCATTGTAGATATTCGTGCATCGGCCAGAATTGAACGATTCCCCAAGGCCCTCGGACCAAACTCCATACGCCCCTGAAACCAACCAACTGCTAAACCTTTTGCTAGCTCGCTGGCAACGACTGAATACAAAGAATCTTTGTCATACTTAATGTATGTTATGTTGTTTTTCTGCAGAATGTTTTTAATTTCATCAGAAGAAAACGAAAAACCTAAATACGATCCTTTCATTTCATCGGAAACTAATTTAGGAAAACGCTCTTTCTTTGAATGCTGATAATAATAGGCCAAAGCAGCGCCAATTGAACCACCACTATCTCCTGCAGCTGGCTGAATCCAAATATTTTTGAAAAGCCCCGCTCTCTTTAGTTTTCCATTACAAACACAATTGACAGCGACTCCACCTGCAAGGCAAAGATTATCTGATTGAAAATTTCGCTTAAGATCAGTAGCAATTTTAATCACGACTACTTCACAAATTAATTGGATTGAAGCTGCAAGATCTTTATGTACTTGGAGCAGTGGTGATTCTGGATTTCTTTTGTTATGGCCGAAGAGCTTATCGAATCGATCATTTGTCATCGATAACCCTGTACAATAATCAAAGTAATCCATATTCAAAACATATGAACCATCATCCTGGATGCTAATAAGATGTTGCCTGATTGTATCCGCAAAGAGCGGTTTACCATAAGGCGCAAGCCCCATAAGCTTGTACTCTCCTGAATTGACTTTAAATCCGCAGTAAGCGGTAAATGCTGAATAAAGAAGACCTAAGCTGTGAGGGAATTGAATCGTCTTCACCAGCTTTAAGTCGTTTTTATATCCTTCATAAACACTAGTCGTTGTCCACTCACCTACACCATCCATGGTTAAAATAATCGCTTCCTCAAAAGGAGATGGATAAAATGCACTGGCCGCATGACTGAGGTGATGATCAGAGAAATAGAAATTTTCGAGTTGCTGAAATGTAAATCCTAATTGCGATAGCTCGCGTTTCATTATCTTTTTCTGATAAAGTTTTTCTTTTAACCATAGAGGCATGGAAGTAAGAAACGATTGAAAACCTCTAGGAGCAAACTGCAAATACGTTTCCAATAATCTTTCAAATTTTAAAAAAGGTTTTTCGTAGAAAACAATGGCATTGATTTCTTCTGCACTAATTTGAGCAAACGTTAGACATTCCTGAATCGCCAATTTCGGAAATCGTGGGTCATGTTTCACTCGAGAAAGCCGCTCTTCTTGAAAAGCACAAAGGATCTCGCCATCTCTAATGAGGCATGCCGATGAATCATGATAATAAGCTGCTATTCCTAAAATAATCATATTTTAAAAAAGCGTATAGAGGAATGGAGCTATCGCGGTCCCTTGAGTCAGTGTAGAGAGAAGGCCAATCATGATGAGCGAAATAAAAAGTGGAATTAACCAATACTTCTTTCTTTTTTTAATGAATTGCCAAAATTCGAGAAGTGTTTCCATAAAAATTCCTAAAATTGATCTCTGCTAAAATTGATCTCTGAAAGATGAAACGTCTTGTTGCTGAATCCAGTTAGACTCTCTTGTCCATTTCTTTCCTAAGCGTAAAGGGTCACGCTTAAAAATTTTCATCATTAACGACAATGGCACGAATACAATTACATATACGCATAGGAGCAAGGGCGGTGTGATAAGTCCCTTCATAAGATCAGAAATCTTATTCCAATATTTGAAAAGTCCTTCAGTGATAGTAATCATTGAACTATTATGACTTAAGAATGAAAGAGATAAAACTGTTTTTGTTGGGTTTCACTGGTGCGTTTTGATCGGATATTGTCACTGAATCATGACATGAGTTCTCTTGCTAAAAGAGTCACTTTTCTGATCTTCTAGAAGTGATGTTGTTCAGAGGGAAAACATGACAAAGAAATTAATGATGGGCCTTGATGTCGGTGGAACTAAAATTGAAGGCGCTCTGGCCGTCATTGATCATCTTCATCACGGCATTGAAGTGCTCGCCAAGCATCGTGTTTCCACGCCTTCTGATATTCATCAATTCATCGATGTACTTATCAATCTCCATAAAGATCTCATCCAATCTGCACGTATAAATGAAAATGAAATCTCGGCCATCGGAATAGGTCTTCCTGGCTCAATAGATCCTCAATCAAGACGAATGATCAATGGAAATACTTCTTTTCTCATAGGTGAAGATATTATTGAACTTTTGAAAGGTAAAAAGGAATGGGCCTCTCCACTTTTTATTCAAAATGATGCCAATCTTTTTACACTCGCAGAAGCTTGGGGTGGAGTCGGTCTTGATTTTCAGCAAGCGACAAAAATCCACTTTAATGATCAGATTGCAGTAGGAATCACTTTAGGTACCGGTGTTGGAGGAGGACTTGTTGCCTCTGGAAAAATATACTCTGGGGCCTATGGTGCTAGTTTAGAAGTGGGTCATGTCACGCTGGATCCTCAAGGGAGAAAATGCTACTGCTCTCAACTCGGATGTGCTGAAACTTATCTTTCAGGTACGGCCTTGCAAAAAAATAGGTACGATTGGACTTCGAAAGAAATTTTTGAAAAATATCGCGATGAAGACATCAACGCTGAAAAAATATTAAAAGATTATCGTGAAAGAATGCTGCAACTTCTAAGAACACTTACAAATCTTTTCAATCCACACTATTTTGTATTCGGCGGTGGACTTTCAAACCAAAGTGATCTTTTCCACGATTTGCAAAAAGAGTTAAGTGGTTCATTATTTCTCGGTGAAAAATATGCTCCGAAAATTTTTATCAATAATTTGGGTGACAGTGCAGGTGTCTATGGCGCCATGATTTATGCCATGAACGAACTTTACTAAATTTCAAAGACCATTCTGTCGCGCTTTCTCGCCAGTCTACAGACAGCATTGATAAGACCCACGTGACTGTAGGTCTGTGGGAAATTCCCCCATTGTCCGCCGTCTTCTGAGCTTATATCTTCACTTAAAAGCCCTAAATGGTTCGCATGCTGAATAATATTTTTTAAACTCTCTTGCGCTTCATCCAGATGTCCCAGACAAATCAATGCTTCGATATACCAATATGTACAGATGAGAAAAGTCGCATGAGTATCACCAAAATC
>CBIHOP010000350.1:0-3613 GCA_966211385.1 uncultured Bacteriovorax sp. | reverse complement strand
TTTCATTGAGCTCTTCTCTCTTGGTCTTGAGTTTGTCATCATCCAAAAATTCTTGAACTTTATAGGGCTTAATAATATTAATCTGATCATGCTTTAATACAGTATATCTTTTCATTAACTTTCTCAGAATAGGATTATCAGCTTTCCTATTAATCCATATCTCGATGTCGTCTCTTACTTTATTTTTATTAATATCAACTCCATCAAGGGTTAACCTTGATTTAACAGCGTCCTCAATAGAAGGTTCAACATATTCATCAAACACGGGCTTAATTTTATCGTTTTTCTTCATGTTTAAAACTTTCTCCATCTCGAGATCGTAAAAGCTTTGCGAGCAACTGAAGGTGGCTAGCACAATCAGCACAAAAAAAAGTTTTTTCAATTTATCTCCTGGTAAATTCTTACAGGTGCAAGCTCTAAAAAACGAATATGATTATGTCCTCTTTTTCATATATTTTTTTTCGATTTTTTCAATACACTTTAAACGCAAATCTTTATCGCCATGGCCATCCCCATAAATTCTTCCGACAAGTCTTCGATGTGCCATATTAAGTACATTAAGTCTGGATTTTGTATTATAAATCACATTGTGAATTTTAAATTCTTTAAACTCATTAGAAATAGGAAGCCTTAATGTTTCACTTGCGTAGTCGAGACAAGATAGTTCTACTGCGTTGTTGCTTAAAAGTTTCAAAATTTGATCATCAGTCATTTTCTCAAAATCCAAAAAAAGCTTTTGAGCTCTACGAATCACCGATTTAAGATTTTCTCTCTCATAATCATTTTTAAAATTTCTATTGATAAAAATTTCTAAATCATCTCTTACCCCATCCGAATTGAGATCAATACCAATCAACGTTTTTTTATCTTCGTTAATATCAGGCAATTTACCTGGTTCCATCACTTGGTCGAATGTTTGTGGTATATAGCTATTCTTTATTTTTACCAAAAAAGGTGCAACTTTCTCTGAGTAATGGTTAGTTCCAGCCCCGTGGCACTTGTAGCTATGTAATAAAAAAATGAGGCTTAAAATTAAAAATCTATTCATACCCATTCTTGTGTTAAGTCCATCAATCGCGTTGTACTTGTCAGTGACACGAAGTACACCTATTTTTCAGAGCGAATTGATATTTGATGTTCGCAAGCAGTAATGAAAAATCTATAATTTCAAATTAAGCTGAATCATCGTATCGCCATCAACGCTTCGATGGAGCCCAGTAATGTCATAATTATTTTTTAAGTAAAAGGAGATTGCTCGCTTGAAACGATTGCGTGAATAGATGAAAACTTGCTTGATTCCTTTTTCGCGTGCTTCTTTGTGATATTCGTCGACAAGCATTTGGGCCACGCCTTTTCCTTCAACTGAAGCGCCAAACCACTCGAGATCTGAATCGCCTCCGTAATTTGCAGCAATCAGATAGCCAACAACTTTTGAATCATCATCAACTACAACCCAACTCATATTATAAGATCGCTTTTGATAGCTTTCGATTGCCCCTGCTTTTTGTCCTATCTGAGCAAATTGTTGAAGATGAATCGCTTCCATTCCTGAAATATGAGATTCATTGGCCTTTATAACTTTCATGAAAAATCCTTTTTTTAAAACATGAAAAAAGTGTGATCACTCGAACAATCAAAATAGGAATCTTCCAGTAAACATCTCCAAACTTTGGTGTACTTCGTCCAAGAACCAATCATTTCTTTATCACAAATAATCTTTGGATTTTGATTCTCAATTTTAGAAGGAGCCCTTCCAACAAGATCGTAAAATTTTAGTATCCCTTCGCTCGAAGAAAAGAATATTAAAGTTTTATCAACGGTATCGTCTAACGAGGTCTTGTTAAGATAATAGTTTTTAATAACATTTATATTACGATTTAATTCTACTTCAGCTTTAAGGATTGCATTCGTGAGATTATTGTTGGCAGCAAAAGAAAAAGCATTAAATTTCTCGCATTCGTAAGCGAGAATACAAACTTTAATATTATTAAATGGAACTTCGATCTCAAAGACCTTGAAATATTTATTACCTTTTCTTTCACTTACGGGAAGATGACCTCTATTAAATTCGTGAATCGCCCAACGCTCAACGGCTTCATTGAATGCTAAGTTTTTTGCATATTGAGTTTGAAAATGTGGATAAGCAGCCATGCCCGTTGTAGTCGGATTCAAATCGAATCGATAGTTTAAAGCTTGAGTATCTGATAATTCAAAAAAGGCTAGCCGTTCCAGTCCTTCTGATATTGCTTTATAAACTGCGCGATTTTTATATTTATCAGTCCCCGTGCCATCGCAATTATTATAAATGGTAGAGGAACTTACCCAAGTTGGTCTCAAATTAGGATGGAGATAAACATTACTCTCTACAAAATTTAATCCACTAAGGTATTCAACTGAGTAATGTTCAATCTTATAGATAAACTGATTCTCACCCAACAAATTCTTGTAATACCAAGCCGCTAAATCAATCACATTAATTCCACTTTAAAAATTGGAAATCTACAGCAGCTGAATTAAAATTGATTTCTTTGTAATTCAAATTCGATTTTTTATTAAACCAAAAACCGCTGCTATAATGACGAATAGGCCAGATAATCGCTTGATCCCATAATTTTTGATTGATTACGTTTATATTAGGATTGGCTTTTTTCAGTTCAGCAAGTATTGACCCATCGGCATCTGGTAATCTTATACCTTCTTTTGATAAAAACATGAACTTAACTGTGTCTATGTAATTATCATATTCAATTCCAGTACCCTCAATACCTAAGTCTAAATTATTTTCTTCATCAATTTGAATTAAATTTGCACCTGATTTATTACCCAAATTCATTAGGCCACTTTGAAATATTTCAGCAATACTCATTCTTCTAATATTTTCATCTATTTTTCCTGCTTTCGGGATTGAGTGAGTTACTATTGTAAACTCACTAAAAACAGGCTTTACCGTAATAGGAGAAGTTTTAACTGGTTCAATATCTTTTAAGCTTAATGGAAAGAAACTGTTCGTTGTTTCGAACCCCACCAAATTCAATCCTTCGTAAAATTTATTTCGAAACCATCTTCTAACTTCAACATTGCTTAATGGTGATGTTTCTTTATTCCAAGAGTAACAATTCACATATCCAATTTTTAAATTATTTTCTGGCCCAATGAATTCGAATTGTTCCGTTACCATCAGACTGGCCTTATCAGCGATGATGAGATCGTAGTTATTCACTTCTGACGCTAGCGTTTCATTCGATAGATTTTTAAAAACTATCTTTAAAATTTCGTTCTTTATTTTCTCTTTATCTTTGCGTTTTCTTAGTATGAATTCTGAGTCTGTCCAACGTTCGACTTCATAAAGTCCGGAAGCAATTACTTTCTTTTTATTTTTCCATTCGCCACTTAGCTCATCAAATTGATCGGGATGTGCGATACTGTATAAACCAAATGAGATTTTTTCCAATAAGTCCGGCATAGGTTTTGAAAATTTAAACGAGATATAATCTCCTTCAACCTTAATACCACTCAGTGAGTCTGACATTTTATTATAACTTTCAATACCCTCTAGGAATTCAAGTACTCCAGATGCAGAGTTATTTTTCTTTTGAAGATATGCCATTCTTTT
>CBIHOP010000349.1:0-3635 GCA_966211385.1 uncultured Bacteriovorax sp. | reverse complement strand
ACGGGCCTTGATTCTATTCGTTGTTTCCTGGCGGTTGAATTTAGGAAATTTAAAACTAAATCTTTTGGCCGCTTCAGGTTTTTCAGAGGGTAATTCTGAGTCTCCAGAGACGTGAGTGTTGAAATTTGGTCCCTGCATTTCCTGAAAATCGCTGACATCGGTATCATCATCGTCTTCATTGGAATTATCAGCGTACTCTGGCTCATCGTAATTCGGCATGTCGGATGGAGAGTGTGCTTGCTGCTCACGAAACTTATTCAGACTAAAGTTACTTAAAGTTTTCTCAGCAAATTCCTCAGGATTATCATCAGAATAAGAGACATCATCATCAACCGACTCAACGTCGTCAGTTGATTCAACATCTTCATTTTCTTTTTTCCTGAAACGATCGAGGAATTTTAAATTGAATTTAAATTTATTCTTCATGATTAAACTTCATGTTATTTTTGAACGTTCTAGTAAACTTCAAATTCACCTTCCATGGTGGATCAATTTTATTCTTATCTTCTATTCTAAGAACTTACGTCATACGGAGCAAGGAAAAACATGTTGCCGGGAATAAGACAGAGTGAAATTGTCAGACATAGTCTTTTCTTTCCCTTTTTACCAACTTTGATTATCCTAGACTATGTCCATCAATAATTTCTTAATTTTTAAAGGTGATCAAAAATGGCAACTAATGAGTCCGGGTTTCAATCAGTCGTAGGTTCTTTTTTCTTCGGTGAAGTTAATGAAAGTTTAGTTTTTCCTTACCCGCACTTTTCAGACGCTCAAGTTGAAATGGCGAAGGAAATGACTTCAGCTGTAGATCAATTTGCTAAAGACAACATCAATGGCGAAAAATTCGATAAAGAAGCTCATCTTCCTAAAGAAGTTATTAAAGGTCTCGCAGAAATGGGTCTGCTCGGACTTGGCGTTCCTGAAGAGCACGGTGGACTCGGACTTGATTACTCATTGTACTCGAGAGTGTTTGCTCAAGTGGCAAGTCATGATGGTGCCGTTGCGACGATGATCGGGGCCCACCAATCAATCGGGTATCGTGCGCTTTTAAATGAAGGAACTCCAGAACAAAAAGCTAAATGGCTTCCGAAATTAGCGAGTGGTGAAGTTATTGCCGCTTTCTGTTTAACAGAACCAGGATCGGGATCAGACGCTTATTCAATCAAAACGAAAGCTGTCGATAATAAAGATGGTACTTACACAATCACAGGTCAAAAATTATGGATCACCAATGGTGGTCTCGCTGGATTTTATTCTGTCTTTGCTAAAACTGATCATGTTGTTGATGGAAAGACGGTGGAAAAAATTTCTTGTTTTATCGTGGAAGGAGGAATGCCAGGACTTTCATTCGGTGAAAAAGAAAACAAAATGGGAATCAGAGCGAGTGAAACGCGTGCAGTTTATTTTGATAAAGTTGTTGTCCCAAAAGAAAACATTATTGGTGAATTAGGAAAGGGATTTAAAATTGCGATGAACGTGCTCAATTCAGGCCGTCTTTCATTGGGAGCAGGTTGTGCTTCTGGAATGAAGATGATTCTTGAAATGGCCACAAACCATGCGGCAAACCGCAAGCAGTTCGACAGACCAATCGCTGAGTTTGGTCTTATTCAAGATAAACTGACAAAAATGGCTGCTATGACTTATGCCACTGAGTCTATCGTTTACCTCTCAACAGGTAACATGATCAAAGGCATGAGTGATTACTATATGGAAACGGCCGTCTGTAAAGTTTACGGTTCAGAATGTTTGTGGTCATCAATTGATATGGCAATGCAAATCGCAGCGGGTAACGGATATATGAAAGAGTATCCTTATGAACGTATCATGCGTGATGTGCGTATCAATATGATCTTCGAAGGAACAAACGAAATTCTTCGTTGTCTTCTTGCACTATCAGGAGTGCGTGGACCATCAGAAGATCTTCGTGATTTAGGAAAACTTTCAGATGTATCAAGTGCACTTAAAGATCCAATCAAATCTCTTGGCGTATTCACTAAATTTGCCCGTAAACGCCTTTCAAAAATGATGGGTTCAAAGGAACTCACAAAAGCTCATCCGGAATTAAAAGAGCATGCTGAAAAATTCTCAGCTAATCTTGGAAAATTCGCCATCGCGGTTGAAGACTCTCTCATGAAATACGGCAAGAAGATTGTGGATAATGAACTTCCACAAGGACGTTTAGCAGATATGGTTATCGAACTTTATGTTACTCTTGCTGTTATTTCACGCACGACGGCCATTCTTAATTCTTCAAAAGCTTCAGCTGAGCAGAAAGAGCATGTCCTTCGTTTAACAAAATACATCTGTAAGGATTCAAGCCGTAAGTTCAGACGTAATTTGAAAATGATGTCGAAAAATAGCGATAAGAGTGTCGCTAAAATTTCTGAAACCATTGTGAAAAATGGGGGCTACGGTCTTGATATCATCGATTTCTAAAAAAACTTTTTTTTTGATGGCATTGCCGGTGTTATTAACGTCCGGCTGTGCTGAAAAAAAAATTAGACCTCTTAACGAAGAGATCCCACTCAATGTGGCACCAAAAACTGTTGTGAACGGTGGTCCTTCGAAGTCGTCGCATATCGTTCGTTTTTTAGAAAAAGCGGCTGATTATGGCTTGAAAGATGTGAAAGGCGTTCATCTTTACGCTGTTGATGCCAATGATGATGGTCTAACCGATCTTGTCACGTTAGAGGATTTTGTCTCTTCTCCTAAGTTTTATTTTTTCAATAAAGAGAAAAAACAGTTTGTACTCGGTGATAATCCTTTCAATGAAAAAATTCGTGCAAGTTATCTCAATTTCGCTGATCTGGACCACGATGATGTATTAGATGTCATTGTCGGCAGTTTAAATCAAAAATCCGAGCTTACTGAACAACCTGTTCGAATTTACAAAGGCACTGTTCAAAATGGAAAACTCTCTTACTCATTGAAAAACGTGCTCCAAACGGGAATCATCCCCACAGCATCTATTGTCGTGGCCGATTTCAATTTAGACGGGGAACTTGATCTTTTCCTGGGAAATTGGTTTTCACAAAAAGATGATAATCCCAAACCAATTCCTGACTCACTCTTTTACGGGAAAGGATTTTCATTCACCAATGTTAGTTC
The DNA here is from genome assembly GCA_966211385.1 of uncultured Bacteriovorax sp. GTDB lineage: Bacteria > Bdellovibrionota > Bacteriovoracia > Bacteriovoracales > Bacteriovoracaceae > Bacteriovorax. The sequence goes on along the minus strand of CBIHOP010000349.1, from coordinate 527 downwards.
AAATTTAAAAGAAGAAATTACTAAACCTGCGCCAACTTTTGGTGCTTCTGTTTGTGACATCGATAAAAATGGCTTTCCAGATATTCTTACGGCAACATCCAACGGTTATTTCAATAAAATGAGGATGAACATTGATGGCGAAAGCTTTCAAGATTATGGTGTGCAATCCGGGTATGCGGCCGATAATGAAGGCGATCTTGCGGCTAAAGGCGGAGGGAATTCTTTTTTCTCTCTTTGCGGCGACTACAATAACGACCAACTCGTCGACATCGTCACAGGAAATCTTTTCAAAGATTCTGATCCTGAAATGCGCGATAAATCCGTCATTCTATCTGGAAGAACTTTTTCATTTCCTCCAAAATTTATTAGAACGGAATTTTTTCAGAATGAAGGGAAGACAAATTACGTTGAAGGAAACAGAAGAGGAGTATGGATTGACTACAATCTCGATGGTCGATCAGATCTGCTCATTGCCAATTCTGGTTTTCCACCAGATTCACGATTGATGTTTTTTGAACAAGAAGCGG
>CBIHOP010000348.1:0-3660 GCA_966211385.1 uncultured Bacteriovorax sp. | reverse complement strand
AGCACGCGCTAACCAAGCGGCGCCATCAATCTCTTTGGCCGTCATTCCAAAACGAAGAAGTTTTGCACCCAATAAAGTTTCAGCACCCAGGAGACCGAATCGTCCCCAAGGACCAAGAGCGAGTGGAAGAACCAAGAGAGACACTTCTATTCCTTTTTTGGTGAAGGCCTCGCGCTCTCTTGTTTTTTCCCTTGTGCTCGCAAGCGAGCAGAGCCATTTTTCTTGTCCGATAGGTGCGCCTTCCATCTCAAAACGATTTACGAAATCATCGGCAATCATCGGAGGAAGTTCTTTCATATCTCCATCGAGGAAACGCGAATACGCATCTACGCGATCGAGAAGTGTCGCCGCCGTTTCACGGCTGGCCTGGCTGATTATTTTTTTCAATTCTTCAGGTTTAGGAGGATTGTCCTCAGTCGTCTTTTGGAGTTGTTCTTCAAATAACGGGTGAGTGAATAGTGGACGCTTCACGAGCATGGATGATTTTGTTATTTGCAATTGGAGCAATTGATACTCAAGATCAGATCGTCCTCCAGCACTACACAAACTGCGTGTATAACAAATTTGAAGACGGGCCTTTACGGCGTTAATCGTTTGAGCAAGAACAAACAGTGCTTCAGCATCAACCATCGTTGCATCGATTTCTTTTTTTATCGCCGGTTCTAATTTTTTATCATCGAGTTTGCCGTTTTCAATAAGCCGGAACATATTGGCGAACTGATCTTTTTTGAATTTATAGATGTCTTGCAAGCTCTCTGCAGTGGAAGCAATCCACAATTTCTGTTCAAGACCACTGAGATTTCCCGTCGGAGATGGCCTTGATTGAACAGCGCAGGGATTTCCGAGTTCAAAAGGTTCCTTACAGAGCGGAGATACCGCTCCCGCCCAGCTAAGCCAGAGGGAAAATACCAAAAATGTAAGAAATTTAACCTTCGTCATTATTGGTATTTATCGGCTTTTACGACCTAGTCATTAAGGGGCGAATAGGCTAAACTGAGGCGATTTTTTAACTAATTTTCCCAATAGGAGAGCAATATGAGCGTTTATATTTTATCTGGAGCTAGAACTCCATCTGGAAGCTTTTTAGGATCCCTTAGTTCAGTGCCTGCACCTAAACTAGGAGCTGTTGCTATTGAAGCTGCTCTTAAAAAAGCAGAAATCGACGGATCAAAAGTAGATGAAGTGTTCATGGGGAACGTTGTGAGCTCTGGTGTTGGCCAGGCCCCTGCTCGTCAAGCAGCTTTATTTGCAGGTCTTCCTGAATCAGTTCCATGTACAACGATGAACAAAGTTTGTGGTTCTGGTTTAAAAACAATTATCACTGCTGCTCAAACAATCTTAGCAGGCGATAACAAACTTGTTGTTGCTGGTGGTATGGAAAATATGTCTCAAGCTCCACACCTTCTTATGAATTCTCGCAACGGAATCAAGTTCGGTGAAGGTGCGATGAAAGATTCTATGCAATGGGATGGTCTGTGGGATGTTTATTCAAACCGCGCTATGGGAAATTGTGCTGAAGAAGCAGCGACAAAATATTCAAACCGTGAAGAACAAGATGCTTACTCAATTGAATCATTCAAACGCGCTCAAGCAGCAATCAAAGACGGAATCTTCAATTCAGAAATCGCGGCAGTGACAATCAAAGGACCAAAAGGCGATACAGTTGTAACAACTGACGAAGGTCCAGGAAAAGCTAACTTCGAAAAAATGGCGACGCTTAAACCAGCTTTCGAAAAGACAGGAACAATCACGGCAGCAAACGCTTCAACAATCAATGACGGAGCTGCGGCCATCGTCCTTGGTGGAGAAGAGTACAAGAACCAAGCTAAGTTTAAAATCGTGGCCTACGCTAATCACGCTCAAAACCCAACATGGTTCTCAACAGCGCCAGTAGAAGCGATGAAAAAAGTTGCAGCTAAAGCAAACCTTAAACTTGATCAAATTGATCTTTTTGAAATTAATGAAGCTTTTGCAGTGGTTGCACTAGCTGCTATGAAAGAGTTAAAATTAGATCATAATAAAGTAAACGTTTACGGTGGCGGCGTGAGCCTTGGACACCCGATCGGTTGCAGTGGTACCAGAATTGTTGTGACATTGATGAATGCAATGGAAAACAAAAAAGCAAAATATGGTATGGCCTCAATTTGTATTGGTGGTGGAGAAGCTCTAGCGATGATTATCGAGCGCCTCTAGTATTTATCTCGCCGTAACAAATTTTAAGGGTCAAGGATGACGACACCGGCAGCTGGAGCACAGAAAAAATCTGGGATTAAAACACTTAAACCCGGTGAAATTCTCTTCAACGAAAATGATGTCGCTACCTCAATGTACATCATTCAAAAAGGCCAGGTGCGCTTATTTCGCCCGAAAGGAAAAGGCTTTGTCGAGATTGCCGTTCTTCGCTCTGGTGAAATGCTCGGTGAGATGGCCTACTTCGATCCTGATTCAAAAAAACGCTCTGTCTCGGCTGCCGCAATCACGGGAGCCGAGATTATCGAAATCTCTTTTACAGCTCTTGAAAAAACTATGGCCGCTCTCAATCCATGGTTTAAAACTCTCATCAACACACTTGCTGATCGTCTCAGAAAAACAAATGAAAGAGTAAAGGCCCTTGAATCAAATTCAGTGGGGTTTTCATCAGACTACAAATTTTTTCAATCAGCTGACGTTGTAAAAATTCTTTCTATTTTGTTTTTAACATTCAGAAGTCTTGCAGAAAACAAAGACGGAAAATGGTCACTGAATTTCAACAAAATTAAAACTTACGCTCTTGAAATTTTCAATGTGAACGAGGCGAAACTCGAAGAGTTCGTTCAACTTCTAGTTGATGAAAAAATTGTTGAAGTGTCTATTGATGAATCAGATGCAACTAAAATCATTTCAACTCGCGAACCAGAAACGTTCCGTATCTTCCAGGTATTTTTTAATACGCAAAGAACACTTCGCGATGATAAGAAACTAAACATCTCAGCAAAGTGTGAAAAGTTTCTTATTAAAGTCATGGAAGAATGTGAAAAACTTCCACAAGAAGACGGCAAGTGTGAAATCGAACTGACAAAAATCACTCAACACTTCAAAGAATACAACATTCCCATCACCCTCGATGACTTTGCCGGCGCGAAGGCCGCTAAATTTTGTGGTGAATACAAAATGGGGGAGAACAATTCAATTTCAGCAGCCATTAACATCGACTATCTGAAGAGAATGTTTCCTGTTGTGAGATTCATGAACGCCCTCAATCGTGTTAATGACTTGAAGGCGAAGGCCAATGAGAAAGCTTCTTCTTAATTAAGGTGTAGCGCCAGAATTGTAATACACGCTTACACTCACAGGTGAGCTTGGGCTATTTACAAATTGAGCTGTACCGTTCAGTCTCAGCATGTACCCTGATGGAGCACCGGCCGGAAGATCAAATACTTTAAGATTCGGATCTAAACCAGTGACTAACTGATTACCCATATAATCCCAACCATTCGTCGTGCTTTGTGGAACAAGAACTCCATTGACACGAACTTCGATAGAAGAAACTAATGGCTGTCCGTATTTCAAATAAATGTATCCGTACTTCAGTTTATTTGCATTAAACGTCACTGTTAAACAGTCTGGATAAACAACACGGTCATTTCCATCTGGTCCAAAGAGACGAATCAATTTTCCAGT
>CBIHOP010000347.1:0-3660 GCA_966211385.1 uncultured Bacteriovorax sp. | reverse complement strand
GAAGGAAGTCCCTCGTGCTTCAAAGGAAAAGTGCGCGCGAAATTTGAAGAGATGCAGGAGAATTACGGAGGACGTTTTGGTGAAAGTTATAATCTTGAAGTGATGAAGATTTCTGAAACAGGATATCGCTCACACGCGAAGTATTGTGGTCAATATTTAGATAGAGATCTCAATCCTCTTCCTGATGATGCTCACGAAAGCACCATCGCCTACCGTCAATGTATCAATACTGATTCTTCTCGCAGTATTGCTGGTGTTATGTTTGGTGCAAGTACATCAGGAACTTTTGAATTGGAAAGTGTTGTCTTTTCTGTCGACTACAAAATCACTCACGACCTGATTGTGAACTATGATGCGAGCTACTTTCCTGAAGAATCAGAAATTCGCTCTTACAAAACGACAGAAGAATTAGAGTGCACGATTATCGAATAATTATCGCTGACGGGCCTGACGGTTCTGTTCATCGATAAGTAAGTTTGCACGATTATATTCTCGATAAGCACAAAAAAGTTTTTTCTGATTATTATTTGAAGCAAATGTCACCTTTGCAGGACGAAGTCCCTGCTTAGGTGTCACTTGTACAAATGAAGAAAACTTAATTGAAGGTCCATTCTTATAAACTCTAAACTCCGCATCCTGACAAGCAACGGCCACATCTTTAACTAACGAATCTTTTGCATGTGGAAGATATGGAAGAACTCTGAAGCAAAGATCGAAACGTTCTGATTTCGAAATTTTATTTTCAGTTAAGGCGTGAACGAGATTCTTTTTAAAGAAATCAAAGAAAACGATCAACGTTTGTTCTGAATTGTTTTGAGCTGTTTCCAATGCGATATCTAATTCTCCAGTTGAAACTGAATGTTCGCTTCCTGACGAATAGGAATCAAGAATCGATTGAACAAGATCTAGCTTTGTTGAATTAACAAGATCTCTTACTCCATCTCCAAGATCATTTTTCATAAGGCGAGCTTCCATTTCGTAGCTTACCATATTACGAACTTTGGTTACGTAGACTGTATTTCCACGTTCCTGAAGCTTGAGCAGCTTTGAAATACATGAAGTAATCTGGAAACTTTTATCTTCCAGAATATCTCCCGTATTAATAAATGAAGACTCTTCACTTTTCGTTACTCGACAAGCGGAAGGAAGAACTTCTGATGGTATCGTTCTCGGGATTGTTCCTTCGTCGATGAGTGAAATGATTTGTGTCGTAAGTAGTCGAGTCTTCGCAATATTTGTAATTTGATCTGAGTATTCAGATTCATCACCTTCCATTTCTGCTTTGGATTGCAGATAGGCAGTAATACGGTCTGCATTTCTCACGATTAATTTCAAAGCTCGATATGGACTCGTTTCACCTTTATAGTCACGTTTAGCATTGACGATAATCGCGTAGGCATCTACTGAAATGGTTTTCGATCTTTCAATATTAACTAGATCTTTAGTCGAATTAACGATGCGATCAGCTTCTTTTAAAACATTTTCCCAATCTTTGATCGTTAATGTTTTTTTCAAAACGGTATTCACGTAACGGGAAAAACTCTGACATGGCATCTGATCTTCTGGACAATAAGGTGTACTTTTGTGCACGCCTGGCTCAAACAAATTGTACGCCATCAATGAGCGAGAGTACGTTGTAAAGATGGGATTTTCTACTCGAGGAGAGAAGCCGTTTCCATCACAAGGGCTTAAACTTGGAGCACTGAAAAGTCCGACCATGCAATCAATACTCTGAATAATCGCAGTCGATCTTTTTTCTGGATCATCGAGACTGACGAAAAAATTTGCTTTAATAGTCCCGTAGGCATCTAAATATTTACCAACTTGTCTGAGAAATTCTGCCTGTAGTTCTGGTTTTTCACGGTTGATTAAATCACCTTCAGATGTGATGTTGCTTCCCGAATAAACTTCAACGAGCCATTTCGAAAGTGGGGTCATTTGAAAACTTAAAAGATTGATACCATCATAGGCCGTTTTTCCACTTCCGTTAGAGTCAATTCTTTCACTGATGAGAGATTGAGTTTCTGCGGCCGAACAATATTGATCCGTGAGCGCCTGAGACACACATCGAAGCGCCGTTGGCATTTCAATGTCGTTAATCGCCTCGAGAGTGCGATTTTCTTTCATGTCTCCGATATAATTACCTACACTCTTAGTGATGACAGCACCGCCAGCAAGCGCAAGTGAAGTTCCACCAGAGGCAAAGGCAGCTGTCACTAAAAGGGCATTACTCATGATGTTTGAAATTTTAGCAGAATGTTTTGCATAACAAGCTTCACCTTGAGTTGTTTGCAATTCAGTTAGAAAACTATCAACAGCGGATACAAGTTGATTGGCGACTCTTGCTTCTTTGCCAGAAAAATTTTGAAAACGAGCAAGACCTTGATTGACGTTAACGAGTTCTGCTTGAGCGCTTATGATTTCTGTTTGCAGATATGACTGTGTTCCCGCATCGATTCCGGGAGAATTTAAGAGAGTTGTATAATAAGCAATTCTTTTTTCTAATGCTGACTGATCAACTCTGCCCGTGTTCTCAACTTCAAATTCTTCATACAATCCATTATAGCGAGAGACGATGGCCGAAAGTGATGCGGCCCCATGACAGTTGGTATCTTTTTTAATTTCTTCAACAGCTCCATGGAGGGCCTGAAGATTTACAAGAGTCGCCGAAACATTTCTTGTGACAACTTGCGGACATTGATTGGCGAATGAACTTAAAAGCAGTCGAGAAGCTCGAACACCTTCAGCGTTTGCTGAAAATGATAAACTCAGTAATCCAGTTAAGAGAAACAGTGATTTTTTCATGAGTGCCCCGACCTAAATTTAAGTGGGGGCATAATAATCTCTAAATGATCTTAGGAGGAAATTATCAGACCTACTCTATAAAAATTACAAATTACTTTATTTTTCTGAAGGTCAATGTATCTGTTTTTAAGATGTGGGCGATTTCAGTTTCACCATCCCAACCTTCGATTTCAAACTTTACAGTCACTTCGCCTTTTTTAGATCCATCTAGAACTGTTAAGCGAGCGATGCCTTCATCCTGGGCAATTGTATAATAGTCGCCTCTCGCCCATTTCGAAGGATTTGAGCTTACGCCGTGATCTTCCTGCCAATAATACCATTCGTTTGCAACAGTCATTTCAGCGTCGATGTATTCGCAGACTTCCGCAAAAATTTCATCGTTGTCTTTATGAGAATAAACGCCAACGATCTCTCCTTTTTGATTAATCATATGGAAGTTTTCCATGTCTTTGTTCTGATCATAGACAAGCTCTTTGATTTCATCTGCTTTACAAGCTCGTAATGTTTCATCGGCCATAAGTTGAGTTGAAACAAGAACACAAAGAATAAAACAAATTGATTTCATAAGAAGCTCCGTTAAAAGATTTTGAACCTTCTATCAGAGGATTTGGAAAGTGTGATGAACAATAAAAAGATTATACCGATCTAATTTTAACTCGAAGCTTTTTCCCCAGGTCCTTTTCTGCTTCAAAATCAAGACGTTCGCCTACATCTGCATTCTTAAATGCTTTTTCTAATTCTTTGGAGAGCTGCTTTTTTTGAATCTCAATTGTTCGAAGAATGTTTGATTCTGATTGTGGAATACAAGCTTCATACTCAAAACTGAATTTTGTCTCTTGTATATACTGAATGAGA
>CBIHOP010000346.1:0-3708 GCA_966211385.1 uncultured Bacteriovorax sp. | reverse complement strand
TGAAATTTTGTTCCGCCTTCATTGAATACTCTGTCGAAAATTTCACCAATGACGTGGAAAGATGAAATCATGTTAGGTCCACCATTCCCGATAAAGAGACGAACAGTTTCACCAACTCTTGCTTGAAGAGCTTTTTCACCAACGAGTGATCCTTGTGCTCCATTGAAGACAACGTAAGTTGGATTTTCATCAACAGCTTTTTCTTGAGAGAATTGCTGAAGACCCTTTTCACCAGTTTTACCTTTAGTATAAAAATCACTCTGGAAAATATAGAACTCGTGATCTACTGCTGGTAGAGCTTCTTCAGGTTGCACATAGATGAGACCGTACATACCATTTGCGATGTGCATACCTACCGGAGCAGTTGCACAGTGATAGACATAGAGGCCAGAATTAAGTGCTTTAAAAGTAAATTTACTTTTTTGCCCTGGAGCAGTTGCTGTTACAGCGGCACCGCCACCTGGACCAGTAACGGCGTGAAGATCGATGTTATGTGGTAATTTATTTTTACCATGATTAGAGAGTGTAAACTCAACAGTGTCTCCGTGTCTCACACGAATAAATTTTCCAGGAACACTTCCACCGAATGTCCAAAAAGTATAATCAACTCCGTCTGCAAGTTTTCCGATTTTTTCGACAACCTCGAGCTCAACCTCAACTTTTGCCGGTTGATGACGTGTGATTACGGGTGGAACGAGAGGTGCATCTGTGAGAATGGCCTTTTCAACAGGCAGATCTCCAGCGGCCAGTGACTGAATCATTGAGCCTAAGAGTAACGTTGTGAGCGACAAAGTCTTAAAGACTTTTTTTAGAGAATATTCATCATTCATATGATTCTCCTTGAGAAGGATGATTTAAAATCATTATAAATTTCTGAATTACTCTAAAACATGATGGACGTTAGTTTTTAACTGCTCAATTGTTAGCTTTTAACACTAGTCCCGGGGGGACTAGTGCTTACTTACATCGCTGTCTTTTTTAGTGAGGTTAATTTTTCTACGCTTGACGGGTTCTGCTTTAGGCACATGAATAGTTAAAACACCATTATCATAGGAAGCTTCTATTTTCTCTGAATCCGCGCCTTGGGGAAGTGTGAAAGTTCTTTGATAAACACCATAAAAGCGTTCTCGCCGATCACTTTTTTTTCCTTCTGACTCAGATCTTCTCTCAGCGGAAATCGTCAAAAGATTGCCAGAGCAATCAACTGAGATATCGTCTTCTTTGACACCAGGTAGATCCGCGCAAATTTGATATTCCTCGTCCGTTTCATCGATATCTATGGCCGGACTTAATGATCGAGCATCTTCACTAGAAAAAGGCGATAAGTTTGATCCGAAGAAATCATCAAACCATCTGGCCGGTGTAAAATCATCTGGCCAATAGAAAGGTCCGTTATTACGAGTGGCAGATGGATATTTGTTGTTTGTTTTTTGATTTTCAGTAATGTCTTTTCTCATAAACCTCTCCTGACAAAAACAATTTGCTTAATGTTGATTGAACCGACAGGGTTCTAAATAAATAATTTGCAAAACAAGGGCCTGATTCTTGCTCCATTTTTTTATAAACGGAGGTGCTGATGGAATTATCGTTCATAGATCGTAATGATGCTGGGGAAAAACTAGCACTTGTTGTTGGGCCTATTATCAAAGGCCGAGAAAAAGAATTTGTGCTGTTAGCTCTACCTCGAGGAGGAGTTCCCATTGCCAGCAAGATCTCTGAAAAGACTAAAATCCCGTACGATATTCTAGTCGTTAGAAAAATTGGTCATCCTCATAATGAAGAATTCGGCATTGGAGCAATCACTGAAGATGAAAGCTATTGGATCAATCCTTTATATACGCGAGTAAATTCAGATATCGATAGCATGATCCAAAAAACAATTGAGAAAGAAAAAATTGAGCTTCATAGAAGAGTTAATCTTTATCGCTCAAATCGAAAACTTCCTGATCTTAAAAATAAAAAAGTTATTCTGATTGATGATGGTCTCGCAACGGGCGTGACAGCTAAAGTTGGATGCGATTATCTAAAATCTTTAGGGGCGACTCAAGTGATACTCGCTGTTCCTGTTTGTTCAGCGCAAACAGCGAGTGAGTTCAGAAGAAGAGGAATTGATGTTGTAACAGTAAGCGAATCAACAAAGTTCTTAGCAGTGGCCCAATATTATTTGAACTTCGATCAAGTGGAAGATAAAGAAGTGCTTAAGCTCCTTGAAGAATGTAAGCATGTGTTCCGTGAACAATCTCTGTGAGAGTGCTCGCTTCCATTGCCTGTATGACAGTTAATCCAAGGGCCGGTGTAGTAAATTTCTCTCCGGCCTTATAGAAATGATCTTCTGAATCACCTTCATAAGTAACCCATATACTACCAGATAAAACCTCTATGTCCTTTCTTCCACTTATATTCATTGTCTGATTAACACCAAGAATATTCAAACCTTTGGCTTCCATAAAGTCTCCTTCTGAACCCATTATCGGCTTAAATCTAAAACCAATACAGATTCAGCTTGTTTGAATTGTAACCATAACAGTTCGATTCATGCTAAACTGTACTGGTCCGTGGGACTTCAAACTGTATCTATTGTTCATTCTAAAGGTGTGAGAATCTATGAAAATGATATTCGACAATCAAGAACATCTCTACATTCAGATCGCAGACAGAATTAAGAGCTGGATCAGTGAAGGAACATACCTCCCAGGAACTAAAATTCCTTCGATGAGAGAATTGAGTTCAAGTCTTAAAGTCAGTGTTTCAACTGTCATTCAAACCTATCAACTCTTAGAAAGAACCGGCTACATTGAAGCTCGCCCCCAATCGGGTTACTACGTTAAACATCGTCCTTTTCTAGAGGAAGCTGGAATTAAATCTCGTCCACAAGCAGGGCCTCGTCATATTAGCAGCAACAATACTTTTTTAGATGTTATTCGTACTTGCGGGAATACAACTATTGTTCCTCTAGGTGCTGCGATTATCGATCCTAGTTTGTTGCCAACAGAATACTTACAAAAATCATTACTCAAAATGGCCAGACTTCACGGTCCGGAATTTATTCGCTATGAAGTCAACTCAGGACACTGGCCGCTTCGTCAGGAACTTTCAAAACGAACATTGCAAATGGGATTTGATGCTCATGCTGAAGACATTAACATAACGGCCGGGTGTATGGAAGCTATCAACCTCGCGCTTAAATGCGTGACTAAGCCTGGTGACATTGTTGCGGTTGAAAGCCCAACTTACTATGGTCAATTACATGCCATCGAAAATTTAGGACTTAAAATTTTAGAGCTAGCCTCTTCTTCTGACAAAGGATTAGATCTCGACTGTCTGGAAGAAAAATTAAAAAAATATCCTGTGAAGGCGCTGCTGATAACTCCATCATTTTCAAATCCGTTAGGTAGTTTGATGGATGATGAAAGCAAACATAAGTGTGCTGAGATTTGCCGAAAATATAATGTAGTTGTCATTGAAGATGATATTTATGGCGAACTTAATTTTGAAGGGAACAGGCCACTCGCGCTCAAATCTTTCGACAAACATGAGAATGTTATCTACTGCTCTTCATTTTCTAAAACGCTGGCACCAGGTTATCGAATTGGTTGGATCATACCCCCACAAAAATATATGGAACGGATCGAGATGATTAAATTTTCTCAAACCGTTACAGCGAACTCACCTGCTCAAATGGCCATTGCAGATCATTTAAAAAACAAT
>CBIHOP010000345.1:0-3724 GCA_966211385.1 uncultured Bacteriovorax sp. | reverse complement strand
GCTCTGGGCTGGAGTTGATATGCACTGAAATGAAAAGATCGGCTTTGGTTTTTTCTGCTATCGCCGCTCTTTCTGGCAATGTGACGGTACGATCTACACTGCGAGTGAGGAAACTGCTGTGACCTCTATCTTTTAACTTTTCGTGGATCTTTTTGGAAATTTCGAGTGCGATATCTTTCTCTTTAATAAGCACTGGAGGATCTTGTCCTTGAGTAAAGGCCGTCGCTCCATCCTCATCACCACCGTGACCTGGATCAATAAGAATCGTAAAAGCTTGCGACGAGCTTGCTAAAAACGCATACCAAATGATGAGAAAGAAAAATTTCATGCTTAAAGCTTAATACATCTTTTTCAGATAGTGACCAGGAAAGTAATGAACAAGGATTCTTTTATAAGACCAACCACGTTTCGCGAGTGCAAACGCCCCCATCTGGCACATTCCTACGCCATGGCCAAGCCCTTCACCATTGATAATCAGTCCACCATCACGCATAGAGACCGAGAATGAATTGGATGGAAATAAAACTCTACCAAAGTATCTTCTGATTGCCGCTTTCTCGATAATGAAAGGTCGCTCATTAATGTAAAAATTAACTGTCGATTTATCAATGCTGTCAGGAACTAACACGACCGATGTAACTGCACCGTCCATTTTTTCTCTAAGAAGATTTTTTTCCTGGGCCCAACGGAAAAAAGATTTCATGCGTTCCATGCTGACGGTTTTAGTCCAACCTTTCGGTCCTATGTCGTGGCAGAAAGGACAATTCACACCTTGATATCCAGGTTCTACATTATTCCAAACCTGGTCAGGCCTGATCGTTTTGCCACCACATTTAGCGTGGAAAAAAACGGGTCTTATGGCTCCGCTTTCTGTAGTCAGAACTTCACCTTTTGTTTGTTCTGCTGCCAGCATTGTTGATTCGGTAGCATCAAAAAAAGCTCCACCCACTTGATGTTTTTCCGAACTCTCCAAATCGTAAAAAGCTTCGTTACCTAATTCCTTAGTGACCTGTTGTGAAAGCATTTTGTGATAAGCATAACTTCTCGCTGCGACTGCCTGTGCTTTAAGCGCTTCAAGCGGCCACTTTGGGTTCATTTCTTTCGTCAGGAGAGAACTAATATAAGCTTCCATTGGAACATCATTGATGATGTCACAACTATCACCTTTAGGATTCGTCACAACTTTAAACACACCCTGATATTTTGTATTTTCATACGACAATAATCCAGTTGGTGATTCAAGAGTCGCAAGCAAGATAGGTTTATTTCTTTCTTTATTTAAAGTGGTGAATGTCTGGCAGTTGAACTTGACTGTCTTTTTACCAGTATACGTTTTAAGATCATTGGCAAAAAGCAAATGACGTTTAAGATCCATTCCAGTCACATGAATATTTTTTAATTTGCTTCCAATGCGAACACTCACAACAGGAATGGCCTGAACATCAACGGTTCCCAATACCCATAATAAACATGTGAGGAGAAGTGGTCTAAGCATCCTGCTTTTAATTTCCGAATTAAGATTGGTGAACTTCAATCCTAGAAGTTCTTTCTTTATTCTAACGAGAGAAGAGCTGGCCCATCAAGACCATCAAATTTTCCCTACTCTCTCCATAACTTTTTGCAGGTCGATCCAAGCAGTACGTTTCATGTTGGGATTGATGAGAAGAAAATCAGGATGAAAAAGAGGCATCATTGCGAAATGATGTGAGTCGATAGTTTTTTCTATAAATTGCCCATGAATACCTGACAGTTTTTCTCTCCTTCCAAGAAGTACATTCGTTACTGTCGCACCTAAACTCACAACAATTTGAGGCTTAATTTTTGTGATCGTTGCAAAGAGTTCGGACGTTGCCGAATCTGGAGATTTGAGATTTTGTTCGAGATCATTGATATCTTCTAAGGCTTCATTAAAAGAAAAACGCTCAAACTCCTGAGGCTTTAATTTCATGGCCGTGATCATTTTTCCCAAAAGATCTTCAGCCCCTGAAGCAGCATTAAAAGTATCACCTACAAATAGAACTAATTTATCAAATCCTTCTAAAACTTTTTGAGCAGGTTTTGAAACGACCTGTGGCGCTGCCGGAGCGGCAACCATATTTTGTGTTTCAATCGCTGATTCTTCGAAGGAAAAAGGCCAATTAGTCCCTTGAAAAAGGGCGCCTTCAAAAGTTTTGGCAAGAGGTTCAGTGCCCTCATCCCAACCTTTAGCTTTTTGTAGAATTTTTTTAAATTTTTGTTCCATAAGCGTTTTTTTCCCAAAAATCGCATTTTTAGTCCGCAGTGTAAAGACGCAAAAAAATATAACCGAAATGGAAAAGGAGAAAAGACAAAAGGAGCATCCGCCATGTCAATGGACAACACTGATTACAAGTTCGAAAATTTTCAAGAATATTTCGGCGATATCAAAAACGTAAAGAAAATCATCAACGACTGCCAAATCTGTGGCGCTAAATTAGTTCTTACTCATCTTTCAGATTACAAAAATCTTTTGATGCAAGAATCTGCTCGCTGCCCGGACTGCGGACAAGGCAATCGTAAGATTATTCATATTATAAACTAACTGAATTTTTGAACTAAATAGCTTTCAGGCGGAGCAAGAACTTCTTTGAGCTTCGCCATTAAGTTTCTTAAAGTGTCACTTCGATTAATTGCACTCAGATATTATAGTCAACATGAAAATCGATGAAATTTATTCTCCAGAAACAAAGAGTTTATCACTTCCCGCTGGCATTCAATTTATGCTCGCCAAAGAAGTACACTCTCTTTCGATCAATGAAATGATGCTGGAAAGAAATCCTCATGTTGATAAAGAACAAATTCAGCTTAAGACCAAACGTGAGCTGGAATTCAATTTGAATGATCCTTTCTATTGGTTGTACGTAGCTTCAATCAATGATCAAGTCGTCGGTCTCTGCAGATTTTTTCACTCACAAGGAATGCCTGCAAACAAGAAGAAACACCCTGCTCCCGAAGGCTGGTATGGCATGGGCATTCTCGTGCATAAAGACTGGCGAAGACAAAATATTGCCCGCTTTCTCACTGAACAAAGAATTGAAAAACTGAAAGAATTAAAGGCCGACCATCTCTACTCTGTCGTCGATAACAACAACCTTACTTCGAAAAGAATGCATGAAGAGTTTGGATTCAAAAGAATCGATCAAGCAAAAGGTTTTCTGCACCTGGAGTTTGAAGAAACGGGACTCCTCTACCAACTGAAGTTTTAAACTACGGGACCTGTTGGTTTCTTGCGTTTCGTTTTGTCGTTGAACACGCGCTTCTTTTCTTCTTTGTGGTGGAGCTTGCGTGAAAATCTGTGCGCCTCATCTCTCATCTGCACAATGATTTTGTAAAGCGAGCGATTTTGATTCAGCATGTATGGATTGCTTCGTCCTGGAATAATCAAGCGCTCTTCAGACTTTTTAATATCTTCGTTTTTAAATCCTTCTTTTGAACGCACGACTTTTGATTTCGCGATACCGATGACAGGAATAGTAATGTTCACTTCGCGCAGGACTTCGCGGAACATGCTCACTTGTCCCTGACCACCGTCGACGATAAAGACATCAGGAAGATTTCCATTGTCTGATCGTCGCGTGATGAGTTCTTTCATCATCGCAAAGTCGTTGTTTCCTTAAGGGCGTTCTTCAAGATGATAGTAACGATAATTTTTATTATCTGGTTTCCCATCGTGTAAAACAATTTGTTAATCTGTCGGTGATTTTCC
>CBIHOP010000344.1:0-3732 GCA_966211385.1 uncultured Bacteriovorax sp. | reverse complement strand
GGTTAACGCCATCATCAATGAAACGAACACAAACATTCAACGTCTCATCGATATCGGAAACATCAAAGTTAAAGACGGTGTAGCTGTTGCCGGCCGTTGTGGAAAAGTTCTAGATGAAGTTGTAGATAACGCTGCTCTTGTAAAAACGATGATGAATGAAGTTTCAATTGCCTCAAAAGAACAAGCTGAAGGTGTTAAGAATATTGCTCTAGCGATGAACCAGCTTGATCAGACGACACTTTCTAACTCAAGCACTGCGAATCGTTCTTTCCAGAGTTCGAAAGAACTCTCGTTACAAGCTGTTGAACTGCAAGAAACTGTTTACGAACTTGAAGCAGAAATCTTTGGTAGAAAAGCGAACTAATTGTTCGCTGAAGATTTTCGTGAAGCCGGTTTCTTTTCGTGCTCAGGAAGTATTGCTGAGCACGTCGTCCACAGACCGGAAAGCAGTGATTCACAAAATTCTTCTGGTAAACCAACCTTTCTCATCTCATTGATGACAGGTGTTGGATCATACTGAAGTTCAACTAATTCAAAAGAAATTTCACTCCCAATGAGTTTAGCTTGGGCATACCAGACTCTTTGTGAAAACTCGTGGGCCGGTCGACCAATAACACCAACATTAATCCATTCACCACGCCCAGTTTTTTTTATCCAAGGTATTCCTGAATGTGTGACACAAATGGCAT
This sequence comes from uncultured Bacteriovorax sp., assembly GCA_966211385.1. Lineage (GTDB taxonomy): Bacteria > Bdellovibrionota > Bacteriovoracia > Bacteriovoracales > Bacteriovoracaceae > Bacteriovorax. The sequence goes on along the minus strand of CBIHOP010000344.1, from coordinate 3,043 downwards.
CCACATTATATTTGTTCAACCAATGATCAATTTTCTCATCAGAGGTTTCAGATTCAAAAACAAACTCATTAACTTCATCCGGTGAACCGTGACAGAGGAGAATTTTTTTTCCGGCCCATTCTAAGATCATCTGATCTGGAAGGGTTTTCAACCATTCGCGATTCTTTAAAGAAGTATTTTTCAATGTGTAATCAAAACTTACCTGGGCGAATTTACGATCAAGTGGATCTAAATATCCACACCCACAATCAGCTTCTCCGTGTCCAACTGTTTGATCATAATTACCCTTAATACATTTAAAATTATTATTTTTGAGCAATTCTATTGAACGATCAGGATGTGGACCGAAACCTCCAATATCCCCCAGACAAAAACGAAGTTCAGAATCTTTTGTTTTCTCAATAAGAGCTTCGAGTGAAGAAAAATTTGAATAAGGTCCGCCACATAAAATAATTTTTTTTATATCTTCTTGGATTTGAATGACTTCAGTTTTCATTTGATTCTCTCGTATTATGTGAAAAGCATATGTTTATTTTCTTTCAATTGGACCACATCACCATCGTAAATTTTAGTTCCTTTATTGAGCACAACGACCCGGCCTGAAAATTTTTCGATCAAATCCATTGAATGCATTACTGTGATCAAACTTAGGTCTTTTTTTTCTACTAAATTTTTCAACATTTGCAGAATATCTAATTGCGCCTTTGGATCGAGCGCCGCCGTTGGCTCATCCGCAAGCAAGAGTTTAGGTTTTTGGGCCAAGGCACGCGCAATAGCTATTTTCTGTTTTTCTCCACCTGACAACTGCCTTACTTTCAGATGAGCAAAATGAGACATGCCTACATCCTGCAAGGCCTCATATGCTTTTTGATAATCATCTTCATTAAAAATATTAAACCAAGTTAAGACTGATTGATTACGGGGCAATCTTCCCAATAAAACATTTTCTAAAACAGTTTTCTGCGGAATAAGACATAGGCCCTGATGAATGAAGCCAATTTCCTGGCGCAATTTCTGAAGATGCTTGGCCGTAAAAGATTGATCTATTTTTTGATCAATAACATAGAGCTCTCCAGATGTCGGAGATAAAGTACCAACAATCATTTTCAGCAAGGTCGTCTTCCCGGCGCCATTATGACCTGCGATAGTTACATTTTCATGTTCATTAATTTTTAGATCGATATGAGAAAGAAGATTTTTACCTTCCTGAGTTTTATATGAAACTTCCTTAAAGTTAATCATACAAATGCCTCACGAATTTTCGCACTTAAATAATTAAACGAACTCACCATGAAAAAAAGAAAGAGAATTAACGTCGCTAAACGTTGCCAAGCAAAGAGCGAAACTGCATCACTCAAAAGTAGGCCTATTCCTCCAGCACCAACCAACCCGAGCACAGCTGAATCACGCAAATTAAATTCCCAAACATAAAGATGAAGGGAGAAAAATTGTGACGTAAGACCAGGAAGAACTCCATGAATAAAAACTTGAACTCTCCCCGCTCCACTTATTTTAAGTGCATCTGCTGCATGAAAATCGTGAGAATCTATAGCTTCGGCAAAGAGCTTTCCGTAACTTCCCATTGAATGAAGTGCTATGGCCAGAATTCCGGCCATTGGTCCTAAACCTACGATTCCAACCAAAAAAAGTCCAAAAACTAGTGTGTGGATGGAACGGAAAAAATTAATCGTTAAAACTGAAAGAGTTCGAAGGAGAAATGAAAAATTCAATTTTTTTGAAGCAAGGAGACAAAGAAAAAAGCCCAGTAATGCTGCCAATGCAGATCCGACCGTCGCCACTTTGAAAGACATCCATCCTGCGCGCATAAGTGAAAAGAGAAATTTCTCTTCAAGTTCTTTTTGGTTTTCAGTGCGAAGAACGACACCTTCGTCATTTTTGTATTCAAAATTCTCACTACCAGTCCAAATTTTTAAAAAACTAGGTCTGGAAAGCTCTTTGAAAGTGTCCTGAAGATTTCTCCATGGTTTTCGACCAAAACTTAGATCATCATGACGTACTAAGCTCAACATGCATATAAACATCACCAGAACATTTAGAGAAACCCAAAGAGATAAAGATCCCTTCAATTTTCTCACAAATGTTCTCATGGTGTTTTTCAAATTATTTTGCCTTTGGGATGAGTTTTCCTGTCGCTAAACCTGCATCTTTAATCGGACGATAAAAAGTATCATCTTTTTTTACGAAACCAGTGTAGTGAGGAGGTAATAATGCAGGATTTTTTTTAAGTTCATTTTTAACGTTAATTAACGCTTTTCGAACTTGTTCAACAAACTTTTTATTCTTCATTAATTCAGGACTAAGAGCAAAAGCATCGTTTGGTAATGGTGCCGATGTCCAGATGATGACAGATTTTTTCGCATCGATTAGACCTTGTTCAATCATAGCATTTCGATTTCTATTGTAATCAGCTCCAGCATCAAGCTCGCCTGCCGTTACTTGAGTTTCAATGGCCTGGTGTTTTGTATAAAGAACTTTGCCAAAAAATTCTTCCGGTTCTTTTATATTAAATGTTTTTTGAAAATGGTGAAAAGGAATCAAATATCCAGAAGTCGAACCTTTGTCACCGAAAGCAAAACTTTTCCCTTTTAACTGCTCTAATTTCGTTATTCCAGAATTTGGATGAGTGATGATGTGTGCAAAATATTCAGGCTTATCATCATAAAGAATCGTCGCGATCGCTTCCGCGCCAGATTCGTTGTTTGCCAAAACATAACCCCATGGACCAAGAAGACCCATATCTGTTTCACCTGAGGCCAACGATTTTGCTAAACCTTCCCAGGTATCAACCGTTTTTAATTGCACTGGACGTTTAAGTTCACGTGCAAGGTAATCTGCCAGAGGTTTATAGGTCTCGTCGTTTTTCTCAATACTCGGCTGAAAAAGACCCACTCCAAATTTCAATGCTGGAAGTTCAGATTGGGCCCATCCTGATGGGGTAAGGGAAAACACAAGTGCCATGAGAAGCCAATTTTTCATAAAAAAACTCCATTATATTTTTACTCTATCGTACCTTATATTTTTC
>CBIHOP010000343.1:0-3736 GCA_966211385.1 uncultured Bacteriovorax sp. | reverse complement strand
TAATGATTTTTGATCTTAGACGCTATCAGGTTGTAATTATCGATTATCCCATTTTCTGTATGGATGACCCATTTGCCGTGGAAATGCTGACGAAGGCCTTTAAGATGAAGATTGAAGGCTATAATTCCACTTATACTGAGAGAGTTCTTCCGTTTGATAAGGCCGATTTTTTTGGGACTCACATTGTTTTTTGTGAGGAAGTTAAAAACGAACTGATTCCCATTTTTGCCTACAAATCTTCGATTCTTGCTCGATGCTTGAAGCATAATTTCGAATTTCCCGCTATCACCAGTGTAAAAACCGATGGGCATCCTTCTTTAGTCACTGACATTAATCGCATCATAGAAAAGGTTAATAATCCGGAGACTATTGCGTTTGATTCTTCCTGGGCCCAAAATATTGATTATCGTTTTAACAATGATAAGGATCAAAAAGAGCGCATTCGTGAGATTGTTATGGCCATGGGAGTGCACCATCATCGCGAGTGGAATCTTCCGCATTTCTTTTGCACTGGTGTTGTGAAAGTCAAAACAGATAAAATCTTTTTACGTATGGGCCTCAAGAAACTCAACGAACACGCTCATCACAATGAACATTTTATGGATCACACCGAGATGGTCATTTTCTACAATGATAGTTTTTCAGAGGAAGCTCTGGCGGCCGCTGATAAATATGAATATCTTTGGAAAAAGAAACTAGTGGTGAACGGGCTTGAACTGAAGAACGTCGGCCGGAAGCGCGCGGCTTAGTTTCTTAAATGGAGCTAGATCGATGATGTAGCGATTGCTGTCGCCGCCATCGTAGTTGGACGTTAATTTTTCGACGCGAGCATAACGTTTGAAATGAAAATAGGTAAACGATGAAATACATCCCATTTTAGTTAAACAAACTTCTTCATTCCCAAATTGATGTGAGCGGATTTTGAGTTCTTCCATTACATCTTTTTTGGGAATGACTTCCATTGTGGCAAAGTCATTAGAGATGTCCAGCAAACGGTAATCAGCGTTTTTATCGAAGTATTGAGCGCATTCAATAAGAAAACCTTCGAGCATATCAACGACATTGGTGCGGTCTTTGAGTTTTTCCTCAATCAATTTTCCTGAAGGTGAAAAAGGAGTTTGTTTTCCCATGCTCATGAATTCATCATCACTGAATTTATAAGTCTCAGCGAGATACTTCGTAACATCACTAATGAGCATGATGTTAGTCTTACTCTGAGGATTCTTAAAAAACGCATCTGAAATCTGAAATTTTCTCAGGAGATTTGTTTTTGTTCGAGGTCCACGCGTTTTTTCCAGGTAGTTGATGATGTTTACTGTAGGAGTCAGCGCCGAATAAGGAGCGATGAGATATTTATCAGGAATCGATTTTTGTTTTTCTTCCGTCGGAATATAAAGTTGAAAATCCGGTTTTAGTAAATCCATGAAATGGAAATTGCACTTTTCGGCCAGCTCATAGACTGCGGCCGTGGGAAGGAAAGCATAATTTTCCCGGCATTTCCTGTACTGGTTCAGGCCAATGCCGACAAATTTAGCAAATTGTTCATCTGATAAGAGAAGCTTATCTTTTATGTGATCGAGGTTATACCAAAAGAGTTGCCTCTCATTGGGCATACTGGACCTGCCACTGCTCATTATGCTTCGTCTCGTGAATCGATGGCAATGACCCTTTAAGGTTATGTGTCGATTTCATGACGTGGTACGGGTACAGCATATTGTAGTTCATGATGAGTTCTGCTTTTTTCATTGATTGCAGAGGAGCTGAAGCATCAGAGTTCAATGTGATGATGTACTCACCTTTATGATCTCCCATGCGGTATTCGAACATATTGTCTTTTTCGCTGTTGATAATACTGAAGAAATCTTCATTCGTTCCAGACTGAAGCAGATTATCCATGTGGCGTCCAAGCGCGCAGTTGAAATTCAGATCAAGAAGCGCAAGCGACTTTTCATTGATTTTGATTTCATCCAACACGGCAAAGAAAGCATCTAAGAAATCGGCCGGAAGTGGATGATTAAGAATATAGAAAATTTCCTTTGAAATTTTATTGTCTTTTAAAAATGTATCCAGAGTCTTTGGATGATTTTTTACCAGGTAATCAAAAAGCGGTCTGATTTTTTGAACCGTGAAAATGAATGGACCATCTTTAAAATTAAAACGAGGAGCAAGAACTGATCCTTCGCCTTTTAAAACTTTAAAAGCGCTTTCGTTGAATTCCACACCAGCGTAGGTAAAGCAGTATGGGTCAAGAATATTGAAGGCCTTTAAGAATCTAAACCATAAACCTAACTCAGGACTCATAAGAGCAGATTCAATTTTAGAAATTGTTCCTTGAGTAACACCCAGAATGGCCGAAAACTCCGTCTGATGAAGTTTGTGAAATTTTCGCGTTGATTTGAAAAGGGCCGCGATGTTCAATGTCGCATCTTTTGTGATCATAGATTCCTTTCTAGAGCGGCAGCGCAGTCGTTTGCGAAGCCTTGTTGTTATCGTTAGTAAAATTTAAAACCGAAAAAGTCTCTTCTGCAAACTTTCCTAAGATCTGGTTGAATTCTTCTGCAGCTTCAACATGAGGAACGTGCCCGCCACGAATTGAAGTCGCAATATTTTGACGATCCAGATCTCTCAAAACTTGCTCGATATATTTATTATTAACCAAATTTTCTTCATGCGAAACTAAAACTATTTTTTTCCCAGTGAAATCGTTGAACAGAGCACATTCATCAGAATAGTTTCCGGTCACAACACTCTGTAAAATACCAGTTCTCACTCGAGAATCTGTCCTTAAGAAATTATTTTTTGCTGTTTTTCTATCGTCATTTTTATAACGAAGTTCTGTGAGAAAATCTTCAACTTCTTCATCTTTACAATCTTCCTGAGATAGTGCTTTTGCCTTAGGGTTATCTAAGAAGATGCTAAAATCGATTGGTTTTTTCAAGAGGGGAGTTCCATAGAGAAACAGACCGCTAGGTGTAGTGGTTTCTAAAGAGTGAACGGCCGCATGTCCACCGAGAGAATGGCCGACAATGATGACATTTATCAGATTTAATTGAGAAATCACTCCCGCAATCACTGATCCAAAAAGTGGTAAGGAGTACTGACCGTTTTTTTCTGAATCCCCGTGACCTGGAAGATCGATGGTGATCAAGCGATAATTTTTTAAAAGGTCACTTTTAATCTGATGAGCGAAAGAATTTTTCGCGTGAGAATTTCCATGCACGAAAAGCAGAGTTTGGTTTTTATCAGAATTAAAATCTCCGTATGAAATTTCCAATCCTGCAATCTTTAGAGTGTTCGTAAGAGAGTTCTTAAGCGCGTTCATGCATAGTCTCCGAATAGGTAATTTTTCTATTCCTCAGCGAATATACTTGAAATCTCTAGTTTTTTCTAGGGGCCCTGAAAAATCTACGGCCATGAGTGTCACCAAAATGGTCACTGCGAAGGACAAATTCGGAAGAAAGATCGGACTATTTTTTCTTTTTGAGTGTTTTTTCAAGGGCGTGGATGACCACGGCCACTTCTGGTGCCGGATAACGCTTAAAAAGCTCTTCAGTAATTGGTTTTGGCTCTCCACCCATTTCTTTGAATCGAATGAGTTCTAAGACGAACTGGTGGGCAATAATAAAGACTTTTGAGAGGTCAGGAAGCTTCTCAATGCTATTAGAAAAGCCTTTTCCATTAAAGGCTCCGTGATGGTGGCGAATGATTTCATCAGCACCAGTAGGTGCATCCGGAT
>CBIHOP010000342.1:0-3744 GCA_966211385.1 uncultured Bacteriovorax sp. | reverse complement strand
ATTTCATTGGGAACTAATGAGTCGAGACCTCCGATTGCTCCAGAGAAACCTTTTCTCTTCACCGTAGGAACAGTTCTTCCTAAGAAGAATTTTCACGTTCTCATTGAAATGATGAAAGAGCTTCCCGACTATCAACTTGTCATCGCTGGAACAACGTTCCACGCTTACGCCAAAGACATGATCGCGGCGATTGAAAAATATGGTTTAAGTGACCGCATATATCTTGTCGGCACCATCAATGAAGAACACAAACTTTGGTATTACCGAAATGCCTGTGCCTTCGTCTTCCCATCACTTCTTGAAGGTTTTGGACTTCCAGTGGCCGAAGCTCTCAGTGTAGGACTTCCCCTCTTTCTTTCTAAAAAAACATCAGTGCCTGAAATTGGGGGCCCCGATGCTTTTTACTTCGACAATTTTGAACCCGAACATATGCGTGATGTTTTTATAAACGGTATGAAAACTTTTTCGGCCGAACATCGTGCACGTGAGATTGAACGTTCAAAACTATTTGACTGGAAAAAAGCTGCGACTGAATACATGAAAGTCTACGCTAAGCTTTAGTTGAATTTAGGAATTGAGAAAAAAATTCTAGTGTTCGGTGAAGTCGGATCAACTTTGATAATTCCCATGTGACGATCAATGATTCCGCGAGCAATGGAAAGACCAAGACCTGTCCCCTGCCCCACTTCTTTCGTTGTAAAAAATGGCTGAAACATTTTATCGCGAGTTTCTTTACCAATACCATTTCCACTATCAGTGACAGAAAACTCGACGAGATTTTTCAGATCTTTAATTTCTATTTTAATCCAACGATCTTCCAAGTTTTCAATCGCATCGTGAGAGTTATTAAGTAAATTGAGAAGAACTTGTGAAATTTGAATCTGATTGCCAATGAAAGTTACAGGATACTCTGGAGCTTCGATTTCTAATTTTATATCGTGCTTTTTCATCCTCTCTGAACAGAGAATCAGCGTTTCTTGCACGAGATCTTGAGCAACAATTTTATTTAACTCGGCAGATGCATCTTCACGCGAAAAAGTAAGAAGACCTTTTACAATTTTTGTCATTCTCTCCACTGTCGCTCGAGATTTCTCGATTAAAGGGAGAAGGTTTTCAGTTTCATTTCTATCAAGTGTACTTTTTGCCCGATCTAAAGTGAGCGAAAGAATCGTTAATGGATTATTCATTTCATGGGCCACACCACCGGCCATTTCACCAAGTGCTGCCATTTTCGCAGACTGAGTAAGCTTTGCTTTAAAATCCATTTCTGCTTTTAAACGTGCATTTTCCTGAGTCATTTTTTCTGTAATGGCCGAAGGAAAAAGAATAGAAATCGCCATCAAGATGCCAATGGCAATTGCAAATCCAAGCGCTAGTCTTTCAAGATTGGCGCTGAAAAATGCATAGGTGTAAAGATGAAATCCGTAGATGATAAAGAGTGTTCCAATGGCCTTAAGACTGAAAGTCATTTCCTTTCGACGATAGCGAAATGCCTGATAAGCACTGTAAAAATAGAGTGATGAATGTCCTACAACTAATGGAAGATAAACAATGTGTGGCTTTGCTCCCAAGTAATAAAGTAAGAGTGTCGCAGGAGCTGCCGCTAGTGGAATGAAAATGCATTTCTTTAAAGGTAGCGAGAAGTTTGCCATGGAAGCAAACACCCACAAAAGCGCATAATGCAAAACGAAGTTCGGTAGAATCACAACCAGAGTCCGAATGTGTGGAGCTTCTTGAGCAACAGCTCTTTGCAAAGAGAAAGCGATGAGCAGAACAACCCAATGTAAAAACAGAACGCCGAAATTCTTCGATTCCGTTGATCGCCATAATGAGAAAACAAGAATGATATTCACAATGATTAACATTATGAAAATCATCATGAGCGTATTGAAAACTTCCATGCTGCCCGATCATAGCTGTCGACCGGACCAATTAATAGTTAATTTTGTTTCAAGATGTAAAAGATACTAAATGCGACGGTAATTCTTGTACTCGCCTAAGCGGTAACCTGTCACAGCTTCAATGGCGTCAGTGAATACTAACCCCGGAACATTCCAATCAAGCGTAAGTGGGAGTGACATGAGATCCATGGGATTGCGGTTTTTTTCAATCCAGTCTTTCATGACTTTAGGGTGAGTCTTTTTGAATTTGCGAAGACCCCAGTTGCGCTCGTACTTAAATGATTTTGCCCGCTCTTGCTCAACATCCCCGTGATAGAACGTATCGAAGACTTTAACTTTCTTTTTCATTACTTGCTCAGCTCTCGCCCAGCCGTAGTGGAAGATTCGAGCATCGATTAAACGTGCGTGGATCTTGGTATCGTTTGCGTGACGGAAGCCCTGAGCATCCAACCACGATTTGATTCCTTTATGATTGCGGATAAGACGGACTTCTCTGCGGTAAAGATTGCGAGTGTATTTAAACGTGTCTACGTTTCCGTAGAAGTGCATGTAGTTGAAGATAAGACCATCGATGGCCTTATTCTTTTCCATTTCATCAACGCCTTTTAAAATGATCGGGAGATCATCTTCATGAACACATTCGTCGCCCTGAATGTACTGGCAGTAATCGCCCGTGCAATGAGAGAGCGCAATGTTCGTTTGTTGGGAAAGGATGAGTCCACTCTTTTGGATGCTTGGATCCCACCAGCTTTTAACAAACTTATACTTTGATTCAGTCAGATTTTTTGTGAGGTAATCCCACGTTCCATCATCTTCCGTGCATTCAACATTATTGAATCCGACATTGATGATGACTTCGTCGCAGATGGGCCCGATCGAAAGGACACTCTCGAGAATGGGATACCCGAGAGTGAGACCGTTTTTTATAAAAGTAAAACCAGAAATTTTAGGCATCTAAAAAATTACTCAGCACTGTCACATTGAAAATGTGGAGTTGCTTTAACAACTGGAAGTCCGCGAGTGTCTTCAACGAGAATTGAAACTGATGAATCAGCAGCAATTGTTGTTGTTCCCCAGCTCACGTGGCGGTCAACTAGAGAAGTTCTCCAGTTGATTTTGTAATCGCACTCAAGGTTCATACCTGAAGTGTTTGTAGCCGTCACAACAGCTTTTCCATCCTGAAGTTTTGTTTCAATTGTAAGCAATGAGTTTGCAAATACACTTGATGAGAATAAGAATCCAATAGCAATCAATGATTTCATAGTATCTCCTATTGTACGCACTTAAATTTCATATCGGCCGTATAAGCATCATCGTCTTGCAACGTTGATCCTACAACTCCAGCACCAAAAATGGTCTGACCTGCATTTGATTCTCGACGTCCACCCATAACTCCCATCATTCCTCCGGCCGCTGTTGCTGCCTTCGAAACTTTACCGATAGTTTTATGCGTGTTTTCGTCCATTGAACCCGTATAAGATGTTTTTTCTTCAACGAATGCCGGGCTTAAATTCTTTTCACTACAAAAAGAATCAGCTTCATCCAATGCTTGTCTTTCAACTTCATCTTTATCCGTTCCACGAATAACTACACGGTGAACGCCGTTTGCACCTGCACGAACGTGTTCATGTGAAGCGCAAGAAGCGAAAACCAAAAGTGAAAGAACAATCAAACCTAATTTCATTTCCCAATCCTAGAATAGTACAGACGGATCCATTGTCTGAAGTGTGTTGATTACGTGACGAAGGAATTTCGATCCAACTTCACCATCAATAATTCTGTGGTCGTAAGTATGAGTTGCATACATCATCTGACGAATAGCAATTGCATCGTCTTTAGTAAC
>CBIHOP010000341.1:0-3778 GCA_966211385.1 uncultured Bacteriovorax sp. | reverse complement strand
ATCAATGAAAATATTTCCTTTGTAAGGAACAATGGAAATAACTTCTTTTTCAGGTGGAATTTCAATCTCACCTTTACCTTTTAAATTGTTTTGGCCTACATGAAAGAGATGAATTCCATCATGTTCGCAGACAGAACTCTCCGTTGTGTAATCGTAGAGATTACCCGTTTTTCTTAAATCGAGCGGAGATCGATCTTCAATAAGTTTCGGCATGCGAGGGTCGCGCATAATTTTATAAGTTTTATCTTTTGGCCGTTTGATGAAATCGACTTTAATCAATTCCCCAATTTTTTCGACCTCTTTTTTTCTAATTTCTGAGAGAGGAAGAATCAGATTTTCTAAATGTTCTTGATCAATTTTTGCCAGCAAATACGATTGGTCATGTTCCAGATCATTCGCCACAAACATTTCAAATGATCCTGTTTTTTGATTTTTTAAAACCTTTGCATAATGTCCGGTTGCAAAGAGATGCGTTTGAAATTTTTTAGCTTTTTCTGCAAGTACTCTGAAGAGGACTTGATTAAAATGCACGAGAGGTTCAAATGTTTGCCCAGAGAGAACTCTTCCTACTAGCGGATCTAAAACTTGATCAGCGAATATTTCAGCTGCATTAACGGCATAAAAAGGAATATCGAGATAAGAACAAATTCTTTTCACTTTATTCAAATCACTGATCATCACTTCAGCAAAAGGACCGACGTAATCTGATGCTTCAAAAAGCTGCAGACCAATTCCAATACAGCGGTAGCCTTGCTTGTTTAGAAGGTAGGCCGTCACGGTTGATTCAAGACCGCCGGTCATCGCTACAAGAACTGTTTTGGTTGGTGTTTTTTCTTTCATCATCTTTATTATAACGTGATGACTTTTTTTTGCTCCAACTTTTTAAATAGAGGAAAATAGGCATTACTACACCATATCCGACACTTTTGATCGACCTAAGTTTTTTTCAAGTGGTCCGATGAAAATGACGATGAGGTCATATGACCAAGCTATCGTTCGACGATTCATTCAATATCTATCTCTTCAGCGCTCCTACAACGGCGACTGAAGAAAACAATCTCTCGAGCAAGCTGGGTGAATTTCTCTCCTTTTTAAAATTCAATAAAGTCAATTTGCCTTATAAATTTTCATTCGTAAGCTCCCACGCTTCGCTTATTCCGGAGATGACGTTAAATGAAAACATTCTGATTGATTTTGAGGCCAATTCCCTTACGGAATCAAAAATTAATCAATTCCAAGATTTTTTAAAATTGCAGAATAACCGTGCTTTGGAATCACTTTACCAATCCCTCATTCTTCCCAATGAATATCCTGCTCAGTCTGATGCGCAGATGAATAAGGTGTGTTCACTTATCAAATCTCTTCTTTTTGAAGGACAATTTATTTTTCTTGAAGAACCGGAACAAGGTCTCGATCCTGATACACTAAAAGTCTTCACAGATGCTCTCAAGCAACAAATGGAAGAAAGATCCGTCAATGTCTTCATCTATTCTCGCAAAACGCCACTCTGGCTTCCGCATGCTCATTATTTAGTGGAAAGAACCCGTTCTTTTTCATTCCAGGTGACGAAACTGGATAAACAAACAACTTGGGAAAAAGACCGCAAGGGACTTTATCTTCCTCGTCAGTCAGAAATTAAAATTCAGCCGCGCGCCCTCACCTTCAATATTCCCGCCAGTCGTTTAAAGAAAAAATCAGCTGCATAATTGACATATCTGCTAGGCTATCGAGATAATAAGTCATGACAAAAAAACAAAGTTTGAACTTTATTGATCTCTTTTCTGGGGCCGGTGGACTTTCTTGTGGGCTGGAGCTTGCAGGAATGAAATGTATTTTAGGTATCGATCAGGATAAAAACGCGATCGAAACTTTTAAGGCCAATCATAAATATGCCCAAACTTTTTGTGGTTCAGTGACTGAGATCACTGAGAAAAAACTCAAAGAGCTCACTAAAAATGAGACCATTCATGCTGTTGTTGGAGGACCTCCTTGTCAGGGTTTTTCAACAGTCGGTCTTGGTGATCCCAATGATCAAAGAAATTTTCTCTTTAAAGAATTCATTCGTATTGTAAAACTGGCCAATCCATATTACGTCGTTATTGAAAACGTCACAGGACTTCTGGCCAAGAAAAACGAAAAAACTATTCAGGCCATTTTCAAAATTTTTTCAAAGATGGGTTACACACTTGATGTGCAGGTGATGTCGGCCGAAAATTATGGAGTTCCTGAACGCAGACGACGCACGATTATTATCGGTTCACGTGTGAACAGTACAATTACTTTTCCCAAACCGATTACAAATACAATCGTTGGTAAAACAATGATCCCTGCCGTTACCGTTGGTGATGCTCTAGCGAAACTACGTGCTCCAGATGGAAAAATTTACAACCACGACATCGAAGCTGCGAATATTAAATCCAAAATCGATCTGGAAAGAATTAAATGTGTTCCTGAAGGTTGTGGAATTCGTTATGAGCATGACGAAAAAAAGTATTTTCCAAAAAAACTTAAACTGGGCGTGAACTGGAAAGAGTTAAGAGAAAATCGCTTTAGACAGACAAAATATCAGCGTCTGGACAGAAAAAAACCTGGCCCGACGATTATGACCCACAGACATAACTACTTCCATCCAGTAGAGCCTCGCTACCTCACGCAAAGAGAAGCGGCGGCCATTCAAAGCTTCCCGAACGATTTCGTTTTCAAAGGGCCGTTATCTGCTCAATGGAGACAAATCGGAAATGCTGTTCCTCCACTTTTAGGAAGGGCCATTGGTCGTGCCATCGTTGCTATGGCCGCGGAACAATCGAAAATGAAGTCTGTAACTAAAGCAAAAACTTCTTCTGAAGTTGTCACTTTAGTGCGCAAAAAGGCCTTCGTTTATAAAGAGGCCTAGGCCTTTTTAAACGTAATTAAAAAACAGGTATTCTTATTCGTGTTATCAATTTGAAGGGACCCTCCGTGGGCCTCTAGTATCTTTTTACATAGAGATAATCCAAGTCCAGAACCGACTCCCCGATCTTTCGTCGTGAAAAAGGCATTAAAAATTTTTGTTTGAAGATCTGCGGGAATACCTGCGCCGCCGTCTTTGAAACTGATGACAACTTGATCTTTGTTCGAGTCGTTCACTGTTATCTCGATCCATTTTTCCTGGACCTTTTCAAGAGCATCAATGGAATTGGAAAGTAAATTTACAAAAACTTGAAAAATTTGGGTGAAATTGCAAGGAATTTGGATGTCATTTAATTTTTGATCGAGATGAACAGCGACTTTGCTTTCCTTTAATTTGTGTTCACAAATTGTCAGCGAATCATCAATGATAGTCCCTAAATTTTCATTGGTAAAAGGTGCTTCTCCATCCTGACGAATGAAAACTTTTATTCCGTGAACGATTTTTCCAATTTTTTTGGAACTCATATCGATCTTAGTAAGAAGTTCATGAACTTCTTCATCTTCTACCCGTTTTTTAATTCGTTTAGCATTCGCTTCAATCATCATCAGTGGATTATTGATATCGTGAATAATGCCAGCAAACATCTCACCTAATGTGGCCAGTTTCTCCGTGAATGAGACGTGCCCTTTAAGTGCAGTGAGCTCCGTAATGTCTACACCGATGACAACGGCCTTATCTTTGTCATTAAGTTTAGTTCCACTGACAAGGTAAGTGCGATCTGTGCCGCTTATACGCGCCTCTAGCTCGCGATAGATGGTGTTGGATGGAGAACGAAAAAGATCAGTAACAAATTCATAGAAAAATCTTTCCTTCGTGTGAAAGCCAATT
>CBIHOP010000340.1:0-3781 GCA_966211385.1 uncultured Bacteriovorax sp. | reverse complement strand
CAATAGTTCCGATGTTAACGTGAGGTTTATTACGGTCAAATTTTTCCTTAGCCATGATTGGTTTCTCCTTAAATAAAACCTAAATATAAATACCTTTTTTTTCTAAAGTCGATTTAGCTAGTTCTTGTGGCATTTCCACATAGTTTTTGAACTTCATAGTGAAGCTTGCTCGGCCTTGAGATTTCGATCTGAGATCAGTACTATAACCGAATAATTCTGCCAATGGAACTTCGGCAGAAATTAAATCTTTATTCTGTTTAATCCCCATCGTAATAATCTTTCCGCGTTTAGCATTAATGTCCGAGATAACATCTCCTGTATAGTCTTGCGGTGTGATAACTTCTAAATCCATAATAGGTTCAAGTAGTCTCACTCCTGCATTTTTACAGGCATCTCTAAAGGCATTTGAAGCTGCAATTGCATAAGCTACCTCACTCGATTCATTCTCATTGAATTCTGCTGACAATAAAGTCGCTTTAATATTCAAGAATGGGTATCCAGCGAGCATTCCACCAGGGGCCGTGTCCATAACGGATTTTTTGATAGAATCTATAAAGTTTTGTGGAAGAATTTTTGAACTAATTTTTGATTCGAATAGAACGCCTGACTGATAGTCGGCCGGTTCAACTTTCAAACTAACTTGACCGAATTGGATTTTTCCTGCGAGCTCTTTATGGAATGTATTTTCACCATTCGCACTTCCCGCGATACTTTCACGGTAAGAAACTTGTGGTTTACCAACACGAATACCAACGTTGAATTCGCGTTGAAGTCGATCAGCGATAATTTCTAAGTGCAACTCTCCCATTCCAAAAATAAGAAGCTGACCTGTCTCTTGATTATTTTTATAAGAAAAAGAAGGATCTTCATTTTTTAATTGTTCTAGAGTTGAAATAAGTTTTTTCTCATCAGCTGCTGTTTTTGGTTCAATAGCAATTGAGATAACTGTCTCTGGAAATTCCATCAAATCGTAAACGATGGGTTTATTTTCTGTTGAAAGAGTTTCACCAGTCGTTGTTTCTTTGAATCCTGCAACAGCTACAATATCACCTGCAAAAGCTTCTTGAAGCTCTGTACGTTTATCAGCGTGCATTTGGAAAATTTTATTAATTCTTTCGCGTTTCTTTTTCAGTGAGTTGTAAACGGTTTGGCCTGATTCCAACTTTCCAGAATAAATACGAACGTAAGTTACACTTCCTACGAATGGATCAGTTGCAATTTTAAATGCAATCCCACTGAACATTTCATCAACTTCAGGCTTACGTACTTCTTCTTTCTCTGGATCTTTAACACTGTGACCTTTTAATTCCCCTCTGTCAGTTGGAGAAGGAAGGTAATCAACAACAGCATCTAGTAAAGGCTGAACCCCTTTATTTTTGAATGCTGATCCACAAAGAACAGGAATGAATGATTTTTGAATCGTAGCTAAACGAATAGCGCTCTTTAATTCAGCAGCCGTGATTGTTTCACCACCGAGAAATTTTTCAGCGAGATTATCATCATAATCAGAAAGTGTTTCGATAAGTTCATCTCTGTAGAGCGCACACTCATCGGCGATGTCTGCAGGAATGTCTTTTACTTCAACTTTTGAACCTAAGCTTTCAGATGGAAAATAGAGTGCTTTCATCTCTAGAAGATCAACCATTCCTAGAAAGTTTTCTTCTGAGCCAATTGGCCACTGAATCGCAGCCGCTTTTTTATCAAGTTTCTCGCGAATTTCAGTAATACAGTTTTCAAAGTTAGCGCCCATGCGATCCATCTTGTTGACGAAAGCTAAGCGTGGCACTTTATATTTATCAGCTTGGGCCCAAACCGTTTCAGATTGTGGCTCAACTCCTGATACAGCATCGAACACTCCAATAGCGCCGTCGAGAACGCGAAGTGATCTCTCAACTTCAATCGTAAAATCTACGTGGCCAGGAGTATCGATGATATTGATCGTTTGTTTGTTCCAGCTACAAGTTGTTGCAGCGGAAGTAATTGTGATTCCTCTTTCTTGCTCCTGGATCATCCAGTCCATCGTTGCCGTTCCATCATGAACTTCACCGATCTTGTGGCTTTTTCCAGTGTAGTAGAGAATTCTTTCAGTCGTAGTGGTTTTTCCGGCATCAATGTGGGCCATGATTCCGATGTTACGAATTTTGTCGATTTGTTGCTTAGAACTCATAGTTTTAAAATAAAAAGAGCTCCCTTGTGGGGAGCTCTGTCATTAATTGAAAATGTTTAATACTACCATTTAAGGTGAGCGAAAGCCTTGTTAGCTTCAGCCATTTTGTAAACGTCTTCACGTTTCTTAACAGATCCACCTCTGTTTTGAGAAGCATCGATGATTTCATCAGCAAGCTTTTGGATCATAGTTTTACCACTTCTATCAGAAGCGTAATCACGTAACCAACGAAGTGCTAGTGATTGACGACGAGCTGGACGAACTTCAACTGGAATTTGGTAAGTAGCTCCACCGATACGGCGAGACTTAACTTCAACAGCTGGCTTAATGTTCGAAAGAGCTTTCTTGAAAACTTTTAGAGGCTCTTCACCTGTTTTTTCTTGAACTAATTCAAGAGAACCGTAGAAGATTTTTTCTGCGATTGATTTTTTACCACCGATCATCAATGTGTTGATGAATTTTGTGATAACGATGTCTTGGAACTTTGGATCAGGAAGGACTTCTCTGACGTCTGCTTTTCTTTTACGTGACATATATACTCCTCTTCACTTCTTTCACCATTGAAAGAAATTACTCTCCCTGTACCGCCGGAACAATATAGGGAGTGTGTTAATTATTTGAGATGGAAAACTAGGGAACTAAAATTATTTCTTAGGTCTCTTAGCACCGTACTTAGAACGGCCTTGTCTTCTCTTATCTACACCAGTTGCATCTAGAGCACCACGGATTGTATGGTAACGAACCCCTGGTAGATCTTTTACTCTTCCGCCTCTGATAAGAACGATCGAGTGCTCTTGAAGGTTGTGTCCTTCTCCACCGATATATGAAGTTACTTCAAATCCTGAAGTAAGCTTAACTCTACATACCTTTCTCATCGCTGAGTTTGGCTTCTTTGGAGTCGTTGTATAAACACGAACACAAACACCACGTCTTTGAGGACATGATTTAAGTGCTGGTGACTTAGTTTTCGAGTATTTATCCTCGCGACCCTTTCTGATTAACTGATTAATTGTAGGCATTGTCCAACTGCTCCTTAGCTTTTTCCAACATTCGCAAATATAGCCACTTTCTTTACCAAAAGAAAGTGGCGAGTTCAAGTTTTTTTCTTAAAATGATAACGAGGCAGCTGTCGCTACTTCATCATCGTTCATTACAGCTTCGTAATTTCTGTATCTAGGAATACCAGATCCAGCAGGGATTAGGCGACCCATAATTACGTTTTCTTTTAGACCACGAAGTGCATCTGACTTCCCTTCAAGGGCAGCTTGAGTAAGTACTTTCGTAGTTTCTTGGAAAGACGCAGCAGAAATGAATGATTCTGTTGTTAGCGATGCTTTTGTAATACCAAGAAGAAGCGGCATAGCTTCAACTGGTTTTTCGCCAGCAGCTGTTAATCTTTCGTTCGTTTCATTTAGCTCAGCTCTCGTGATTGAGTCACCAGTTACGTAAGTTGAATCACCTGGATTAGATACTTCAACTTTCTTTAACATCTGAGAAGCGATAACTTCGATGTGTTTATCATCGATCTTAACACCTTGAAGACGGTAGACTTCTTGGATCTCATCAACGATGTAACGAGCAAGTGCTTTAACACCAAGAACGCGAAGAATGTCA
>CBIHOP010000339.1:0-3783 GCA_966211385.1 uncultured Bacteriovorax sp. | reverse complement strand
TTCAGAGCAGTGAAAATCACCACGAGAAGTGTCATAGTGCCACCGAATACAACAGAAGGAACAACTCCCATTAACTTCGCAGCTACACCTGATTCAAAGGCGCCGATTTCATTAGAAGAGCCAATAAACATAGAGTTAACGGCGTACACTTTGCCTTTCATCTCTTGAGGAACAAGTGTTTGCAGAATTGTTCCACGAACGACTACGGAAACGTTATCGCAAGCTCCGCTGATCGCGAGAACAACGAGAGAAAGCACGAAGTTCTTGGAAAGTGCGAAGGTAATCATACAGATACCAAAACCAGCTACGGCCCAAAGAAGTTTTCTTCCAGTGTTGTGAAGAGGTGGATAATAAACGAGAAGTGCGGCCATTAAAAATGAACCTACACTCGGAGCTGCTTTTAAAAAGCCCAATCCTTGAGGACCAACTTGTAAAATATCTTGGGCGAAAATAGGAAGAAGAGCGACAGCTCCACCAAAAAGTACAGCGAAGAGATCGAGAGAAAGTGCACCTAATAAAATTTGATTATTAAAAACGTAAGAGATCCCACCTTTAATTGATTCAAGAATAGGAGCTTTTTTATCGTTCTGAGAAAGTTGTGGCTTAGGTGACATAAAGGTAAAAACAGCGAGCGCGCAGAAAATGAGAATCGCAATGACCATGTAAGCACGGTATTCGATTCCGGAAAAAAGAAATCCACTTACACCTGCTCCCAACATAAAAGCAATCTGCCACAATGTTGAATGCCATGAAGTTGAGTTGATATAAATTTCTTTCGGTACACATTCTGTCATGATGGAAAAAAGTGATGGTCCTAAAATACCGCGAGCAAATCCCGTTACTGCGATCAAGGCAAATATTGAAACCAATTTATAATCATGAACATTATAAGCGACGTAATAAAGAGAATAGCTCGCTATAAAAAGCACACTCAAACAACTCATGACGATTTTTTTTCTATCGTGTAGATCCGCAAAGTGCCCTGCAAATAACGTCACCGAAAAGTTCGGAAGGATTTCCACTAATCCGATAAGTCCTAATGTAAGAGGATCTTTTGTCAGCGAATAAACATGCCATCCGACAATAACGGCCTGGAACTGAAGGGCCAAAGTGAGGAGGATTTTCGTCCCGAGAAAGATACGGAAATCAGCATATTTAAGAGCAGCGTATGGATCATTAGATTTTAGTTTAGACGTCATAGTTCAAGCTTTTTCATGGGTTAGGCAACTCGTGACTATTCCAGTCAGGAATATGCTATAATTGTAGGACGAAGAAATCTTACTGCAGAAATACTAATAGGTAATGCTTAAAATTCCGATAATTGTATTATGACTAGCATGGGGAATAACTTCTTTTCGATCTCTTTCGATCTTATCGTTATCGATCGAGCTGTTCCTTATGATCTTTATGTGAACTCTTCTTCATCTGAAAATCGCGAACGTTACGTGAGGATCTATCCAAAGAATGATTCGTTGACCGCAGAAGAACTAAAAGTTTTTAAGAAAAAATATTTTCAATTATATGTTCATGAATCTCAGAGAGCTGATTATCTTAAAAGTTTAATCAATTGCTCTCACGCTACTGATGTTGTTAAAACAGACGTTATTAAAAATTCGGCCATTCACTACCTCGATAAACTCTTCGATGAAGACAAAGAATTTACGACGGACATTCTTTCCGAAACAATTACAGAATGTAAAACGGCCGTAGAGAGCATGGTTGATGTCATTAAAGATTATGACGTCACACAAGTTCAAAATCTCATAGCTTCACTTTCATTTCACGATTTTTATACTTACGACCACTCAATCAACGTTTCTATGTATTGCATTTCTCTCTTCCGCGCAGTGAAACCAAACGCGACAAAAGAAGAAATCGTAATGGCGGGACTTGGTGGTCTCCTTCATGATATTGGAAAAGTTAAAATCACTACCAACATCATTAATAAACCAGAAAAACTTTCGGATGAAGAATTCGAAGTCATCAAACAGCACCCGGAATATGGCTTCCAACTGCTAAGTGAAAATCCTTGTCCTGATTGTCAGGGTGTAGATTTCAATATCATTAAGAGAATCGTTTACGAGCACCATGAAAACTTCAACGGAACTGGTTATCCAAGAAAGATTGCTGGTCCAGACATTCATTTGTTCGCCCGTATCACGGCGATTGCTGATTTCTTCGATGCCATTACAACCAAGCGAAGCTATCACGAAGTTTTAAACGTGGAAGATGCTATTCAAGTTATGTCGAAAGCATCTGGTAAAAAGATTGATCCGCATCTCTTTGAAATTTTCACGAAGAGTATCAAGCAACTCATTCTGCAAGGGAAAACAACTCAGGAACTTCCTGAAGACTTTGATCCTTGTCAGCCTCAAAACGTTTTACCGTTCAAGAGACCAGATCCAACTTTCAAAGTTTCAGGATTTGGTGATAAAGAAAAACCAAAAAATTTCGGTAAAATTAAAAAACGCGTAGGTTAAAAACTACTCGTTAATAATTTTTTGAATCCATGGATATGCTACGGCTACGTTTGAATAAACTCCGTAATATTTGGGACGAGCACAACCTTCTCCCCAGCTTACAACACCGATAAGAAGTTTTTTTCCATTTTCATTAAGGACAAGTGGTCCACCACTGTCCCCTTGGCATGCGTCTTTTCCACCTTCATCGACACCAGCAAGAATCATCGATTCATCAATGCGGCCATCGTATGAATCGCTTGCGTTTCCGCGTTCACGGCTCACAAGTGGAACTGAAACTTCATGCATGATGTGCGGAAAACGTCCATCTTCTGTCGTTGCTCCCCAACCATAAACTGTCGTCATCTTACCTTCTGCTAATCCACCCATTTGTGCAAACTCAGGAGTGACCATTTCAATTGGTTTAAGACGAGTATTTTTGAAATCAATTTTTTCTTTTAATTCGATAAGAGCAAAGTCATAGGTATCGCCATAGTCGTAAGACATGTGTTTTGGATGAATGTGATAATCCTTCATCTTAAGCGTGATCCCATGTGGAGAATAAATATCGAGTGTTCCTGCAGTAATCGGAAGATCAAAAATAGCTTCACAATGAGCGGCCGTGAGAATCCACTTTTCATTGATGATCATGCCCGAGCAATCTTCACCTAAGCGAACAATAAAATTTAAGTCTGTACGAGTGATATCTACTTCACCACCACCAACTATCTTTCCATTTTTTAACGAAACTTGAGACTGACTATTGTCTTTAGCGCACGAAGCGATGAGCGCAGTCATAGCGATGATTGAAAGAAGTTTTTTCACAAGCACCTCAGCTTTTTAAGCGTCGAGTGCTTTGATCAACTCGTCCACTTGTTGTTTGGTATTGAAGATGTGAAACGAGAGTCGAATGTTGCCTTGTCTCACTGAAACATCAACATTACGTTTCTTTAACTCTGTTTCGAGTTCAATGCTATCTGAGGCCGCAGCTTTTAGGCAAACGATATTGCCCATGTGATCGCGCGGAGTAACTAACGAAAACTTACTTTTCGGATAATGCTCTAAGAAATAATTTCGGATCTCTTCATTATGACGACGAATGTTCTGAAGACCTACTTCAGCAAGAAAACTTAAACTTCCATCTAGGCAGCCTGAACAAAGAAGATTGGCCGCTTGTCCACGATCATACTGACGAGCACCCGGAAGAGTTTCCGTTGTGTAGTCGAGTAGATTATAAACGCGTTTTGAATTTGGACTTAAAATCCAGTTTGCATTCAAGTGGTAAATGGAATCTTGAGCGCGTTGTGAAAAATACGCAAATGCG
>CBIHOP010000338.1:0-3785 GCA_966211385.1 uncultured Bacteriovorax sp. | reverse complement strand
ATTCAAAAAAAGCGGATTAAATGTTTCAATGGGTGCCTGTCATGGCGCCTATGAATATCGATGTGAAGCTGAAGAATGGATTGACCTCGCGGCTCATGATCCAATGAAATGGAAAGAAAGTGTCATCGAAGTTTTTAAACTTTACACATCAAGAACTCCTGGTAGTTTTTTTGAAGATAAAGGACATGCAGTCACGTGGCATTTTCGCAATTCCCCTCCGGAGTTTGCAGATTTTTTGGCCAACAAGCTTTATTTGGAATTGGAAGATATCATGCGCTCTCAGGCCGTCATGGTCACCAAAGGTAAAAAAGTCATTGAGGTCAAATCTGTTCACGCGAGCAAAGGACTTTTTGTCGACCAATGGCTTAAAAATTCTTCATTTAAACCAGAAGCAGTTATCGCCATTGGTGATGATACAACAGATGAGGATATGTTTGAATTTTTGAACGGCAATGATGACATTCAACCTTTCTGCATCAGAGTTGGTGCTGAAAAAACAAGTGCTCACTATTCGATCAAAGATCAAGCACATGTAAATCTTTTTCTCAAACAATTAGAACAAAATATTTACTGAAAGCAAGATTCTATTGCTTAGAAAATTTTTAGATTAAAGACAAAAAGTGATTTGATAAATCCCCCTTCATCAAGATCAACTTTTTTATCGAGAGCGTAGTGCATTTGGAAAAGTTCAGAATTAAGGAGATTGAGAAAAGCAGTTTGATCTGTATTGGGTGATAAGAGCAGTTTTTCCGCTTGCAGACATTTTTTTTCGAGTAACTCAGTAACAATCGTTTCAACTGTTTTTCCACCCACTCCTGCGATCAAAACATTTCCACAAAGTGTCTCTGTTATTTCTTCGCCTTTCTTACAATGAAGTGTATAGAGAGAAGGATCGACGTCTACTTGATCAAGCAGATTTTTTAATCGGGACATTATGGAAGGCACGGGATCAACAAAATAAATATGCTGAAAACGATTCTGCCTGAGCGCATATAATCCCACGTAACCGTGATCGCAGCAGAGATCCCAGAAATCACCATCAGCAGTGGCTTCAGCGACAAAAATTTGCATTCTTTTAGTGATTTTGGGTTTCTTTAACAACATTCTTCCTTATAATAAAACAGTGATAAAGTTTTGTCTTTCCCTCTTATTAAGTGTCATGCTTGTGCTCGTAATTTTACCTTCAGTAGATTGCGATGATTTTATTTGCTCTCCCGATACGACAAGTGAGCGCTCTTGCGATCATTGTTATCATCCTCCTTCAATGATGGCAGAGAAACTCCCGCCCCTCATCAAAACGGCCGACTTTATTTTTCAATTTCATTTTTTTGATTCACCTTCAATGCATCTACAAGAATTTAATTCTTCAATTGATCGACCACCCATTTCCCTTGCTTCATAAATTTCGTTTTATTTTTTGAATAAATTTTAGGAGCAGTTTCATGCAACTCATTCGATATGCCCAATGGCTGATTGCCACTGTCGCGACAGCTGGAAGTCTCTACTTTAGTAATGTCATGATGTTTCCACCATGCTCACTTTGCTGGTATCAGAGAATCTGTATGTTCCCGCTCGTGCTCCTCTTTGGAGTGGCCTTCATACGAAAAGAACGCGCTTCACTTTGGTATACATCTCCGCTCATTTTTACCGGACTCATCATTTCGATTTACCATAATCTGCTTTACTACGGTGTGATTGAAAAAAGTATTGTGGCGTGTACCGCCGGAGTAAGCTGTACAAGTGTTCAGCTTACAATGCTCGGATTCATTACTATCCCGTTGCTAGCGCTCACCGCTTTTATTCTTCTCACGCTTTTAACTATTCTCTCTATTAAACATAAGGACTAAACATGACTAAAGAATTAAAGATCCTCATTGCTTCAATCGCTATCATCGCCGTCTGTGCCGGCGCTCTTCTCTGGAAAACACAGAAAAAAGAAGAAACAACAACAGCATCAACTCAAATTGAAAATCTTGTTCGTGACTTCAACCACAAACTTGGTCCAGATTCGGCAAAAGTTAAAATTGTAGAATTCTATGATCCTGAATGCGAAGCTTGTGCTGCTTTTTATCCCTTCGTGAAAGAAGTTCTTGATCAACATAAAGATCAAGTGCAGCTCATTGGCAGATATGCTCTTTATCATGGGAACTCACTTCCTGCCGCGAAATCGCTTGAAGCAGCAGCGAAACAGGGAAAATTTTGGGAATACCAGCACACACTTTTCACACGCCAGGAGCAATGGTCTCACAAGCAAGAAGTACCTATGAATCTTTTTGTGGAGTATGCACTCCATTTGGGGATGGACACAGAAAAGTTTAAAAAAGATTATGATGATCCTACAGCAGGCTCATTGATTGCGATCGATATCGCTGATGGACAGCGAATTGGAGTTAATGGAACACCTACGTTTTTCATCAATGGTGTAAGACTTGAACGTCTTCATCCGGATGCTTTCAAAGAAAGAATTTTGGAAGAACTAAAGAAGTAAATTAAACTTTCAAATTTAATTCCGCACTGGCCATTTTTAAAACGTGCCAAGACGAATGAACGGCCAGTGCGGCCATAAAAAGTGCCACTAATAAATCGGGCCACTTGCTGGCAAAAACACTAACTCCCACCGAAGCTAAAACGACAGCTATGTTTCCAATAGCATCATTGCGGGAACATAACCAAACGGATTGCATGTTACTGTCTCCACCGCGAAATTTATAAAGCAGATAAGCAACTGAAGCGTTAACCAAAAGTGCAAGGCCACCAACCCAAGACATCGTAAACGCCATTGGCAGTTCAGGTGATTGAAAACGAATGATCGCTTCAACTAAAACCCATGCTCCAAATCCAAACATGGAAGCAGCTTTTAAAAGCGAAATTTTCGCACGCGTTTGAATGGCAGAGTTAATGACAAAAAGAGTAGCAAAATAATTAGCACTATCACCTAAGAAATCGATGGCATCGGCCTTTAATGAAAGTGAGTTCGAAAGAACACCGAAAATGATTTCGACAAAAAACATGGAGACGTTAAGAACAAGCGCTATCCATAAAACTTTTTTGAAGCTGACACTCGTTTTTTTTACATCAACTTCGCAAACATGATCACAGCAGCTATCACCCATTTTTCATCCTACCCATTCGTATTTATAAAATACATCTTCTCTCTTAGTGAGAAGATCATACATTTGTTTTTTGTCTTTGCCATTTGGATTCAGCCAATCATCGATTTTATCCTGGTGAAGAAAAATAGGGCAACGGTCATGTCCCATTTTTTCAATTTCAGGAGGAGGTCCATCTGTGATGATCGCAAATGATTTAAATTGAATGGTTCCATCTTTAGAAACCCATTCATCCCACAAACAGGGAGCCCACATGATCTCTCGATCTTCGGGGGAAAAAGCGATGAGTTTTGGTTTTTGATTTTCACCAGGAACCCATTCAAAAAAACGAACAAAAGGAATGATTCCATGCTTACGCATGAATAGTGGAATCCACGTTTGTCGTGTTTCAAGAGCATCAATGCGTGCATTGAAGACATTATATTTCGTTGGAATTTCTTCTTTAGATCCTTGAGGACGAACTCGATAGCGCATTGGCATCATCACTCGTTCATCGTTTTTTTGAATAATGACATTGCTAAAATAGTTTGAAAAAAGTCGTCCATCTTCGGCCGGAATTTTAAAGGGCAGTGTTCTTTTTTTCTCTGAATGTTTAAGCCCCATGAGGCGATTAAATTCCGCGCTCTCACGTTCACGCTGCATTTTAAGCAATTGTTGAAAGCGCATCGACTCCGA
>CBIHOP010000337.1:0-3802 GCA_966211385.1 uncultured Bacteriovorax sp. | reverse complement strand
AATTCGCATCCCTTCTTTATCTGGAAGCGACTACAGATTCATATGTAATAGTGAAGGATCTCTTCACAAATGTACTGATTGGAAAAACGGAAGGAAAAACGGAGGAAGAAGAAGACGCTGACTCTCTTAACCATGGCGGCTTAAAAGATATCGAGATCGTGAAAATCAAAAACTCGAAATCTCCAGCTTACTTCAAAGTTGATGAACAAATGAAACGAATGCACCAGATGGCAAAAAACATGGGGAACGAATCAATGTTCCCAGTGAAGAAAACATTGGTCATCAACCCAGGAAGTCCGATCATTCAAAACGCGCTTAAACTGCATGAGAAAGGAACGAACGAAGCGCTCGTGAAAAAAATCTGTCATCACGTTGAAGATCTTGCTCACATTTCTAGTGAAGGCCTTAAACATGAAGACCGCGAAGCTTTCGTCAGCCGCACTCAAGAGCTGATGCAAGAACTCACTAACCTCGCTCTCTAAAATTTAGACAACATGGGCCCGCTTCTGCGGGCCTTTTTGTTTAAAGTGTCCAAACTTTTGCCACATTAAACTTTTCACTCAAATCATCCGATCAAAATACTAGGTTTTCTTTCACCGGAGTTTTTAACGTGAAAAAGTTGTTCGTTTTCCTACTCTCATTTTCGTTGCTGTCGAGCTGTACCTCTCCACTTGGCATTGAGAGAAATATCGCTAACAGTGAGACGCCGCTATCGTACGAAGAACTTTTGTCATTTGAGAAAGGTGCTAGTGAAACACAAGTTCCCGTTAAAAACAGTGGGCTTCAACATACGGACCTCTATAAAGTTGAATACAAAAAAGAAAAACTACCTAAGAACGTTGAATTGAAATTCGATTTAGATGTTGGTCTCAATGAATATAAAATTATTCTTTCTCATGAGAGCGATGAGGTTTCAAAAACTGTCCAAACAGAGCTTCTCAATTTTTTAACTTATACTTCGCGTACATCATTCAATACAAAATACTCTCTCGCCGAACTTCTCTATAATGCCAAACAAGGTGATATTACCTCAATGTCAGTTTTAGCTAAGCTCAGACGAGATAATATTAAATTTTCAATCGATGGAAACTACTATGGAAATCCAGCGCCGGAATTAAAAGATCAGCTTGTTTATTGGGAAGAAAAGGTAAAAGAATTCGAAAAGGCCGAAAAAGCAGAGGCCAAAACTCGTAAAGTTAAAATCGAACAACGTAAGGCGATCATTGATAAACTTGATAAGGCCACTGAAGACAAACAGTTTAAAACCTTAGTAGCTAAAAACGACAGAAAAGGAGTTGCTGAACTTCTTCGCACATATCTTCCATGGGAACAAATGCCTCCTTTTGAAAAAAAATATTGGGAAACACAATTAGACATCATGGTGAACCCTCTTCCAATGGATAAGAGAATCATGATTTATCGTGGTATTCAGGATGACTTAATTAATACGAGCATCGTTGATGGTGTTGAACTTTCAAAAGAAAAAGCACTCAAAGAGCATAAGATATTTTTGATGTCGACAATCCTTACTAAAAACCAGGGATCATATAACCGTCGCCTACGTTCACTGACCGCAATGTATGAAAAGACAATTGCTACCAATGGTGGCGACAGTACCTACACGCGAGCTGCGCGAATCAGTACGATGTTTGCCGTTCACGCCGGTGATCCGGTAGGTAGTCCATTTATGTCGTTTTCTCCACGCTATGCCATTGCTCATAATTTTGGATACAATCGTAAAACTGTTTTCTTCTTAGATCCAAGATCACTTACCTACAATACTTCAGGCTTAGCTGGTGAAGTTGAATTCCTCCTTCCGCTTATTACCTTCCCCGATGAATTAGGTGCCGTTTACGATTCAGGAGAACACGCCGGATTCGACAATTCTGAAGCCACTCTTCATAAATTTGCCATTCAGAATTTAGAAGAAAAATATGGAAAAGGAAAAGGAGAGGCCCTGTTTAAAAAGATCCAGGAAAATTCTAAAAAATACTTCGAACCTGTTAAAGAACCTTATAAAGTTAAATACGAATCAGATTTCTTCAAACATGTTTTAGGAAAAGACGTTTCTCAGGTAGCAAAAAAGATGACACCTGATGCGAACATGCAATGTACAGACATCATCCAGCTCTTCTGGTAAATAAGGCCTACCTGAGGAGGCTCTGTGAAAAGTTTGTTTCTAATTTTTCTTATTTCTTTCACACTTCTTTCGAGTTGTACAACCCATCTTGAAGCTGGAAGAAAAATTGCCAATGCAGAACCTCCACTTACATTAGAAGAGCTTCTCACGTTCGAAAAATTAGATTCAGAATCTACTGTTGAAATGAATGGGAAGTATATTGGAGATCCTCATCCCTACATAATTGAATTTAAAAAAGATCCTAAACTTTCAGCAGACGTTGCTTTCAAAATGGATTTAGAAGTTGGATTGAATAGTTACAAAATTACACTTACCCATGCTGAAAATAGAGTCTCTCTAGCTTCAGCCTCTGAGTTCTCAAATTTTATGAATAACACATTCCGCACTTATTATAATACAACTTATTCTTTGGCCGAACTTCTTTATAACGCCAAAGAAGGCAATCTAATGTCTTTAAGTGTTCTGGCGAAACTTAGAAGAGATAATGTTAAAAATAGCATTGCCGGAGCCTATTATGGAACTGCCGCTACTCCTGAGCTAAAGGATAGTCTCCAATATTGGGAAGATAAAGTTCTTGAGTTTGAGAAAGCAGAAAGGGTCGAAGCCAAAACTCGTAAAAAAATTCAAGAACAACGTAAGGCCATCATAGATAAACTTGATAAGGCCACTGAAGACAAACAGTTTAAAACGTTAGTGGCCAAGAATGATAGAAAAGGTGTAGCTGAACTTCTTCGCACTTACTTGCCTTGGGAGCAAATGCCTCCTTTTGAGAAAAAGTATTGGGAAACCCAGTTAGACATCATGGTTAATCCTCTTCCGATGGATAAAAGAATCATGATTTATCGTGGGATTCAGGATGACATGATTAATTCAAGCATTGTCGATGGTGTTGAACTTTCAAAAGATAAAGCGCTTAAAGAGCATAAGATATTTCTGATGTCGACAATCCTTACTAAAAACCAGGGATCATATAACCGTCGCCTACGCTCTTTAACAGCAATGTATGAAAAAACTATTACTACACATGGAGAAAGCAGCACATACACACGTGCAGCGCGAATCAGTACGATGTTTGCCGTTCACGCTGGCGGCCCAGTTGGTAGTCCATTCATGTCGTTTTCTCCACGCTATGCGGTCGCTCATAACTTTGGAGAGGACCGCAAAACAGTTTTCTTTTTAGACCCCAGAGCACTTACCTACAATACTTCAGGGCTAGCTGGCGAAGTTGAATTCCTTCTTCCGCTCGTTACTTTTCCTGATGAACTAGGCGCCGTGTACGATGCTACTGAACATGCCGGATCCGACAATTCAGAAGCCACTCTTCACAAATTTGCGATTCAAAATTTAGAAGAAAAATACGGAAAAGGTAAAGGAGAGGCGCTGTTTAAAAAGATCCAGAAAAATTCTAAAAAATACTTCGAACCTGTCAAAGAAAATTCCCAGGTAAAATTCGGCCCTGACTTCTTTAAACATTTGTTAGGTAAAGATGTAGCTCAGGTTGCAAAAGAAATGACTCCTGATGCGAATATGCAGTGTACTGACATTATTCAGCTCTTTTGGTAATTTCAATCCATGCGAATATTTTTTCTTGCTCTCTCTATGCTTTTTTCAACACTTTTTGCCCAAGATAAAATTGAGAGGGAGTTTAATCTCCCTCTTTCT
>CBIHOP010000336.1:0-3802 GCA_966211385.1 uncultured Bacteriovorax sp. | reverse complement strand
TAACAGTTGAAAAACCTTTTGGATCGTTGAGACCAAGAGAGTGACAGCCAACGCATGAAAGATTATTCGGTTCACCTACATTGATCAAAGTGGTGTAGGCGATAGAGTGGGCCGTTCCCTGCCAGAAATCTGCCTGGGCCGTGTGACACTGGATACATGAAGTAGCCGTTTTAAATTTTTTTACATTAGCATGGGCCATCTTCTGCATATCTGTTGCAGACATTCCCATGGCCGCTTGTTCTTTAATTTGCAGATCATTCATTTTCGCTTTGTGATCATCAATAAAAGAGCGCATTGGGTTTGGGCTTAGATTTTTTTCAAGTTCATCGCGAATTTCAGCAATGGCGTATGTGTCTGTTTGTTTTTTAGAATTGAGATCCATCTTGATCTCGCCGATGTAATGATTTTTCGAAAGGACCTGAACAATTTTTACATTTCCTTCATCCTGACTGAAACGAAGAAAACTTTGCGAGTGAGCACCGATAATCCAGTCGATCATTGGGAATTGTTTGGCAAGAGCAGCGTCTGGATCAATCCCTGCGTGCGAGAGAACAACGAGGCGATGATAGGCGTTTGCTTCAACATAGCCAGCTGCTTTTACTTCTTTTAATACTTCAGGAAGAGCTACCGCCGGTGATTCAAAATAATTGGCCGCTTCACCTAACATCGCTTCCGGATCAACTAGGCCGATAAGGAAAACCTTCGTTTGTCCGCGATCTACAACAGCAAAACGTTTATGTTTAATTGAAGACTCGTCTTTTAAATTGGAAATTAAAAAATCGAATTTTCTTTTTTCTGCGAGTTGTTTGAGAAAATCAAATCCCATCGCGAAGTCTTGGTCACCAGGAACGAAATATTTCAATCCAACTTGCTCAAGACCAATGGCTAAATTTTCAGCTGCAAAAGTGAGTGACTGCTTCATAGAAGCGGGAACTACTGATGAAGGAAAAAAAGTATCGCCGGTATCAACGTAGAGAATTTCTGAATCTTTGGAGACGGCATCGAAGTAGCCAGCAACTTGCGGCAGTCCACCGAGAGGAAAATTGCGGCAACCACATGGATGTGTTTCGCCGCTTATATTGTGAGAGAAGAGAAGTGAAAATTTTTTATTAACTGAAGCAGGGACAACGTTTTTTTCATCTATTTTAGCGACATAATAAGAGCAAGAGGTAATAAGAACGAGGAGAGTCGCTAAAAGAGTTTTTTTCACAGTTTGGCCTTCAGTTTGGTTGCTTCCGCAGCTTCTTTGCTTTTAGGGAAGCGTGAAAGAAGTTCATCTAACGTAAGACTTGCTTCTTCTTTTGATTTTAGTTTATCGAAAGTTTTTGCGAGATTGAGAAGAGTCGCTGGAGCAAATGATGATTTTGGATTGTCGCTGAAGAGCTTTGAGAAATAAACTTTCGCTTCTTCATACTTTTTGTTTTTGTATTCGATCATTCCCAGAAAGTGGGTAGCGCCTTCACGGTCTTTCTTTTTTGCTTTTTTGTCTGATTCAACTGCGAGGAAAATTTCTTTAGCAGCATCGAGATCTTTTGCTTTGTATTTTTTCATTCCTTCAGCAAAAGTGATGACATCTTCGACACCATCACTGCTGTCGGAATCTTCATTTACGGCTTTTTTTTTTGAAGGGCGCTCTTCTTCTTTTGTGAGTTTTGAAAGAGTCTCAATAACTTCTTCAATGTAACCGCTTTGGTTATTCACTTTTTCAGTGAGGGCCTTAAGGTATTCAACCTGCTTCTTATGGCCTTCTTCCATTTCATTGAGACGCTGATTGAGTGCCTGATTATCTTTGAGTGCCTGCGCGCGTTGATGGCTTAGTTCTTCAACTTGGCCATTTAAACGAGCAAGTTGTTCTTCAATCGTTGTGAAACGAGAAGAAACTCCAGCTGTACTTTTTTGAGTCTGTTGAATCTGTTCGTTAAGATTTTCTACGGTACGTTCACGACGAATGTCTTCTTGTGTTTTACAAGCACCAAGTGTGAGAGTAAGCGCGATTAAAAGGAGTGTTGATTGACCTTTCATGAAAATCCTCTGTGTGATTGATTATACTATAAATTTTCTAATGTCTTTTTTCTGATGGCAACATATTCCGCTCTCTCCGAATATTTTTTGGAGAGGAGAGCGTATTGTTGAGCTTTGTTGAAATACTTGCGTTTGTAAGAAGATTTGGCCTTGAGATAGTAGTATTCAGCTTTACGGAAGAGACCTGGAGCTTTTACGTCGGCCTGAGATTCTTTTGCTGCCATGAAAGCAACTTGGGCCATGGACATTTCCATCTTAGGGCGCGTGGTAGTTAAACCGCACGCCGTAAGAAAGGAAATTAATAAAAGCAAAGAGACATTTTTAATCATTAATTATTTTTCAGTGACTACGAAGTTTGCTCTTCTGTTTTTTGACCAAGACTCTTCATCGTGACCAAATGAAACTGGTTTTTCTTTACCAAGAGAAATTGTTGTAATTCTGTTAGCAGCTACACCTTGAGAGATAAGGTAATCACGAACGCCTTTTGCACGTTTTTCACCAAGAGCAAGGTTGAATTGAACTGAACCGCGCTCATCAGCGTGTCCTTCAACTTGAACTTTAACAGTTCCATTTTTCTTTAGGAATTCAGCGTTGCTCATAAGTGTTTCTTGAGTAGATCCACCGATAGCTGAAGAGTTGAAATCAAAGTATACAGTTTTTAATCCACCAGCGCGGTTTGTATCTGAATCACCGTTAAGCTCTAGGCTCATTCCAGCGTTGTTTCCATTTTCAGTTACAGTATCAACACTCGGAGTTCCATCTGTTTCAGCAGCTGTTTTCTTTTTGCTCGCACATGAAGTTAGTGAAAGAGATGTTGCGAGAAGAGTGATGATGAAAAGCGATTTCAATTTCATGGGGAAGGCTCCTTTTGTTAACAAAATCAAAAAATGTTTATTTCAAATGACTTTAAAGATAGTTATGATTATGCATATTTTACTGCATATAAGGAAGAAAAAAAATGCCTTCAATCTCTGCCTGCCTGCTTGCTCTCATCCTTTTTTTTTCATTCGAGATTGAACACGCTCATGCAAAAAATGTTTCTTTAAAAACATCGATCGTGAGCCTCACTACTGATTATGGAATTCTTCAAGCAGAGATTCACTTCGATGAACGTGACGCTCTCCTTGCGCAGAAAGTAGAAACAATTATTAAAAATGACTTGATAAAAGTGATCAATTATTTCGCGTATGTCCCTCGTGATCTTGTGCATTTCAACGTCGATCCTTACATGCGTTTGTCCAATGGGAATGCTCGGGTATTCACATCGAGTGTTATCAATTTGTATAACTTCCCGGCAGATCATTCGGATCACCTCGTTGTGATGGAAGATTGGCTCAGAGGATTAGTGTTTCATGAATTTGTTCACATCACGCATCTGGACCAAACCAGCGGTTTCTTAGATGACGGGCGAAAAATTTTTGGTTCCATTGCCAAGCTGCCGACAAATATTGTCCCGCGCTGGTTCACAGAGGGGATTGCTGTTTGGGCAGAATCGCATTTACTTAATAAAGGCCGTCTCTCGAATCAACTTTTTCGCAAAGAACTTTTGATTCAATTTTTAAAAGAAGAATACTGCGAAAGCATCGATTGCCTTGATGAACCTGGTGTTTATCCTCACGGTCAACTTGCTTATTGGGCCGGATCTCACTTCATCGAATATCTAGAGTTGGAAAAACCTGGAACAGTGAAATGTATGGTAGAGATGAATTCGGGAGTCATTCCATTTTTTCTCAACCAAGCTTTTGAACATTGTACGGGGCAAACGGCCCAAGAACACTTC
>CBIHOP010000335.1:0-3804 GCA_966211385.1 uncultured Bacteriovorax sp. | reverse complement strand
TATACCCTTTCAGCTTACTCATCTGAACTGTTTCATACACAACACCTTGACCAGCAACCGCTGCGTCTCCGTGAATGATGATAGGGATAACTTTACTTTGGTCTTGAGCGTAGTGAACGTCTTCTAAAGCACGACAGTAACCAATGGCCACTGGAGCAACTGTTTCAAGATGCGATGGGTTTGGAAGAAGTTTAACAAATACTTCTTTTCCACCTGTTGTTTTAATCGTTGAAGTGAAACCCATGTGATACTTCACGTCTCCACTGTGACCTGACTGCTCTTCAATTGAGCCGCCTTCAAATTCAGTGAAAATGTATTCGTAAGTTTTTCCAACTGTATTAGCGAGAACATTTAAGCGACCACGGTGGGCCATCCCGATCACGAACTCGCGTGCTCCCAGCTCAGCACCTTTGTTGATGATGGCATCAAGAGCAGGAATTGTGGCTTCTCCACCTTCAAGTGAAAATCTTTTTTGCCCAACATATTTTGTCTGAAGAAAGTTTTCAAAAACGTTTGCTTCATTTAATTTTTGCAGAATGCGTTTTTTCTTTTCAATCGGAAGATCGAGATGTTTTGCCGTTGATTCAATACGCTCTCTCATAAAACGACGAACGTCAGTGTTATTTGAGTGCATGTATTGGAAACCAATTTTTCCGCAGTAGATATGTTTTAAGTGATCGAGGATTTGATCAAGTGTCGCAGGCCCTAATCCAACAAACTCTCCACATTGAAAAACTGTTGAACGATCAGCTTCAGATAAACCATATTCTTCCAATGAGATTCTTGCTTTTCTGTCTCTGCGCGGACGAATTGGGTTTGTATCTGAAAGAAGATGTCCGCGTGTACGGAAAGATTGAATCAAACGAAAGACATTAAATTCCGAACGAAGTTTTTGATCACTGATTCCTTCACCTGTGCTCCCGCTTGTGCCAAAGCCTACAGAAGAAAATTCGAATCCTTGAAAAAATCTTTGCCATGATTCATCGACCGCCGATGGATTCGCGCGATAACTATCATATAAAGAATCGATGAACGTAATGTCTGAACTAGATAGATGAGAGAAATCGATATTTTTCGACATAGACAACCTTTGCGAGGAATTAAAAACACGATGAGTGTTTTAGTCAGTTAAAATAAAGGAGACCTTAATATAAATCTAAGATACCAAAATTTTAAGCTTTTTTTCTCGTTAGGAAGAAATGTTCGAGGAAGGGCTAAATGCCTACGCTAGACAGCATTTTTTCGCTTTTTTCCCTGAGCCACAGCTGCACGGATCATTGCGTCCAATTTTAGGTTCGGTTCTTCTGACAGTATTATTTTTCATTGAACCATCAACAAAAAACCATTCGCCGTTTTCTTTCTTAAAGGTGCTTAATTCATGGTGTGTTTGCTCTGCTCCATTGAAGATGAACTTACACTTGAATTCAACTTGCCCTTCAGTATCTTGCTCTTTACCCTTTTCAGTGGCGCGAATCTCTAAACCTAACCATTCTGAGTTAGTGGCCCAAGATCTCACTCCTTCCATATCGAGTTCAGCTCTAGTCTTAGGATGGTGAGTTTTTTCTACGTAATCAAGTTCGTTCACAGCAAATGCCGTGTAACGTGATCTCATGAGGGCCTCGGCCGTCGGTGCCTTTTTTGTGCCTTTGATATTAGGACTGCAGCACTGTTCGTATGTTTGAGTTGTTCCACATGGACATTGATTCATGAAAATCTCCTAAAATCTAAATAAGTAATCTGTAAATGGTGTGTTCGCTTCATCGTAATGAACGCGACTTTCAAGTAAGCGGCTCGACACAAACGTAAAGTGCGGTCGAATCATTTTCAGGTATTTTTCCCTAGTGCGATGAATAGCATATTCATCTTTAAAGTCTAAATCCTCTACTTGTTTCTTGAGCTCTAGATTAGTGGGA
The DNA here is from genome assembly GCA_966211385.1 of uncultured Bacteriovorax sp. Taxonomy (GTDB): domain Bacteria; phylum Bdellovibrionota; class Bacteriovoracia; order Bacteriovoracales; family Bacteriovoracaceae; genus Bacteriovorax. The sequence continues at coordinate 1,891 of CBIHOP010000335.1, read as the reverse complement.
ACGGAGAAATAAAGGAAGCGGATTCTTTGCGCCATGATAGGTAAAACGAATTCTATTTCCTCGTCACTCAGGTATTGAAACACGGAAGTGCACAATCCTAGGTCGAACGTCCGATCTTTTTTATACTCTTTTTTTGCCCAAGTGATGAGATCAATATTTTCTAAGCTGAGCTTAGTGCTTTCGACGGCCATCTTCTTTTTGGCCACGATTGAATAGGGATGTTCAGAAGGCTCGATTCCATGGGCGCGATAAGGTTTAAACGTTTTCAAAACTTCTTTGAAAAGCACACCTAATCCAAAACCAAGATCGATCACACTCGAGACATCAACATTCTCAAGGGCCAAAATCGCCTTCATGTAGGCCGCATGTTCTTTAGCATTGAAGATGTTGTCCATCTCCTCCGGCTCGGCGTAGTTTTTGTCCCAATAATCTTTATCAAAACCCATGTTATGCCAGCTTTGTCACTGCAGCGATCACGGCCGCTAAAACTACGGCAATAGCTGCGACAGTTAGTGGAAACTTTGCTTGTTTACTTTGATATTTGAAAACACCAATGATGATGGCGTTTAATGTTACCCACGCGATCATTTTAACCCAGATCCATGCGGGAAATGGTTCGGTATGTTTGAAACCTAAGCGTGCAATAAGACCCATACCTGCGACGAAAGCAAGAAAACTCACGACTCCGATCGCGATTTTGAAAGAACGATTGGGAATCCATCGTCCTTCGCCGACAACCACTCCTACTGAACTCATAAGGATAAAAAGGGTAAACAAATGCAGAATCTTGTACGTTTCATAAGAAATCATTTTTTCTCCGCTGAAAAGATCCGTTAAAGAACTTGAGTAATGAACTCATAGAATATCTTTTAGCTTTCACATAATCAAACTCTTCATTAAACTGAATGTATGCAAATGTGGACAAGCAAAGCTTATAAAAAAGAAGACAAAGTTTATCGTGGGGCCTTCAACTATTTTCGAAATGAAAATATTTATGCTGAAGAACTCTTTGATGTGTACCGCGATAAAAAAGAACAATCCTTACATTACATCTCAGAAGCCGTCGTCAAAGTGACAACTGGTGAAATTCTCAATCTCCACGTCGAATATATCGTGAACAAAGAGTACATTCCTCTCTACGTCATGGTTGAAAAAATAATGGGAAAAGAATCGACGCGAGAAACGTACGAATACAATTCCCGCCGCAATCACCTCGCCTACAAATTCATCAATAAAAAAGATGAAGACGCTATCGAAGAAATTGCAACAGCTCCCAAATATCACATCGCCACACCAACCGCAGCGAGCTCTATGCTTTTCATGCGCTCGAAAAAATTCGATGCCAGCGGAAAAAACTCTTTCAACATTCTCGTCGGCCACAACCAATGGGACTACAAAGAATCACCGGCCTTCAAAAACGTCATCTTAGAACGCGCAGGCCTCACAACCGAAAAAATTATGATCGATGGCCAATCCGTCCAGGCCACTCAATACAAAATGTACGACGAAGGAACTGACTTCAAGAATGTAAAAGAACCGCCGCACATCAAAATCTTCCTCTCCCAACATGGCGCCATTCCTTACATGATCCGAACGGATGATGGCACGAAGATTCAGATTAAATACCTGAACGATCTTTCGGAGAAGGAGTAGTTTTAACTGTACTCTATTCCTTTATAAAAGATCCTGCATTGATCTAAGAGCTTAATAAGCTCAAAATCAAATTCCATTTTTTTGTTCGTGAACAGGCGGTATTTCATCTCTGCCCTTATCGAATTGAATGGATTGATAATCCCCTGCGCAGTCCCATGCTTAACTCCATTCGAAAAAATATATTTCATCACATACTTCAACTCCCTCGAAGATGAGATCTGCCTAAAATGATATCGAT
>CBIHOP010000334.1:0-3817 GCA_966211385.1 uncultured Bacteriovorax sp. | reverse complement strand
CCATTCACAACTTGATACACTCTCGGATCATTTTCAGTTTTGTAAAAAGCGCCGGCCATTAAACCTTTACGTAAATTTGTATACGCTGTTGTGATTTGTAAGTACCAATCTGGTGTTTCCTCACCATAATAATCACTCCAGAGTTCAGCTGTTGGATCAATACGAACGCCAGGTTCAATTGCTGTTTCTTCGGCCCAATCATTCCATGAAGGGATGATGATATTTTTTGGTTTATGCTTGATGGCCGCAAGCCACTGTCGCATATAAGATTCACCTTTATCTCTTTTAAGAGGAGCGTGTGGGTGAGGACGATTAAGATGAGATGTGTTCCATCCTGGTTGAACCATCATCGTTTCATTGTTTCTTGCTTGAGGATATTTAACGGCCCATCCCCACAATCCTCCTAAATTCTCATAGGGAAATAATTCCGGATTTGTACTGTCGATGTATCCGCCAGCATAACGAACTGTATAGCGAGGATCTTTCCAGAAGCGAATAATTTCATCATTTGGATGTGAAGCCTCTAAGTTGTTATAGACAACCAGGAGTGGTTTTTGAGTTCCCGTTTCTGGATCAAGCCATTTTAAATAATTTGGTCTTTTTGCAAATTGCTCCATGATTACGTCAGCTTCAATTTGCTGATAAATTCTTCGCTGTTCACGTGGAATAAAATTCATATTTCCATCATGTGAATTATAAAGAGCTGCACCGTTTGCAATCGCAACAGGCAAATCAGCTGGAAGAGTGTCGAAAACTTTTAAAGCATTCTGATGAATTTCACCACCATCATTTCCTAATCCATTCGTATCATCTAGAAGCAGATAATCTAATCCCGCTGCTTTCATGATGGGATATTGTTCTTTAATAACATCACCACTGTCGTAAAAGCCGAGAGTCGGTTTGTAACGAACACCCCAATCTTTCCAATGCTCAAAGGGTGTTGTTCCAGGTTTGTAAAAATAGATACTGTACCAAGCACCAACTTTAGTTTGTGGAGGGAGAATGGGATTTGTCGGACAAATCCAACCAGATGGACAAGCTGCATTTGTAGAGCTTGCGAACATCATGAGTGTTCCAAAAAAAGTGGCCTTCAAAAGATTTTTTTTCATTGGCTGTATCCTGGCGATGGTTTAAATGCCTATCGGATACGCGAAAAGAAGCATGTGAGTGGAACTCAATATAATGTCCCTACGTGAGGTCGGTCCAGCTAATGAAAGTAAAAAGATCTGCTTGTGTATAGTTGAATCTATGATTAAACTTCAACTATGACTCTAGAGCCGCGCTTGAAATTTTTTATCATTAGTGTTGCTGCAGCTGCAGTCTACGCAATCATTCTCCTCTATTTAAATGCTTCCAATGATAATTCCATTTTCTATAGAACAGCTTCAAAGATCTTAGGATCTGAACCAATGACAGGGGATGGGGCGTTCCACTATCCACTCGGCTGGATATTAATATTGATTTTGTCGGGAATATTAGGCGCTTTAACAGCAGGAATTTTCCTTTTTCTTAAAGCTAGAATGTCGTGATTATTTTTTAACAAGAAATTTTTTGAACAAAAAAACTAACAGCGGCATGAAAAATACGATGGCACCAATTAGCCATACGAAAGAATTTTGGGAATATGACACTCCTTCTACCGGATCGAATGCTGATCCATTTTCAGTGAAATCTTTATTCAGATAAAAAGAGAAATAAAAATAAGAGCACACTAAGCCGAGCAGAGTTGAGAGAAAAATGAAGAATTTTTTTTTCATTGCGATTTCTAATTCACAAAAAAAAAGCCACCCGAAGGTGGCCTTTGTATTTTTGATTAAGGATTTTTTTCCATCGTTTCTTTGATCCATGCGTGTCCTGAAGCAACACTAGCATAAAGCCCGTAGTACTTCGCTCGCGCACAACCTTTACCCCAGCTTACAACACCAGCAAGAACTGGTTGACCTTGAGATCCTTCAATAACAAATGGTCCACCGCTATCACCTTGGCAAGAATCTTTTCCGCCTTCAGGTAAACCAGCAGCGATCATTGTGGCATCTACTTTTCCATTGTATGAACCAGGAGCATTTGCTGTTTCATTGCTTACGATCGGAACTTCAACCATTCTCATAATTGGAGTTACACTTGAACCTTCTCTCATAGCTCCCCAACCAAGTGTTGTGGCCATTACACCTTCAGCAATCGCACCAGTTGTGACTTGCTCAGGTTCAAGAAGTTCGATGCTTCTAAGGTTAGTAGCTTCGAAATCAATTGGCGTTTTTAATTCAAGAAGAGCAAGATCGCTTGCGAATGTCGAAGCGTTGTTTTTTGGGTGAATGTAAGACTTCTTAACTTCTAACGTTATTCTTTCTGGACTGTTTAAGTCAGTTGATCCGGCTGTGATTTTGCTTTTGAAAAGTGACTTGCAGTGAGCTGCAGTAAGAATCCATTTTGGCGCGATAATACTTCCACCGCATCCTCTGTTTAGACTTACGATATATCTCGTTTCTGTCTTTGCAGGATCAACTTCAACACCGCCGACGATTTTGTCTACTGAGCGTGCTTTAGCGTTGATTGTAATGAGTGATGTAGAGAGAAGAGCGAGAGATAGAATTTTTTTCATGTACCAATCCTTGTTACATTTTTCTTGAGGTATCTCTAAGAATAATCCTCTCTAATTAAGGATCAACCTATTTGCATGAATGTAATATTTTGTTAACCGACCAAAAGGTTCCAACACACTTTTCTTGTTTATCTGCGACAAGGAAAGTGTGTTGGAACCATCGCAGGTGGCACCATTTGCATAAATAAAACTCCAACAAAGGAGTCATTATGAAAGGAACAATTACTGCTCTCGCTTTTTCTTCTGTGCTGTTATTTTCACCCATTATTCACGCTGCTCAAAATTTAAATGCTTTTGATGTTGAATGGATGAAACAAATGGCCGAAGGCGATTTGTTAGAAATCGAATTGGGTACGCTGGCCAAGAAAAAATGCGCTAGTCCTAACGGTCAGATGTTTGGAGAGATTCTCGTTCAGCATCACACTAAACATTTGAACAAATTGAAAATGATTGCGGCCAATAAGAATGTCGATTTACCAACGTCGCCTAATCCTACTCAAGTTTTAATCACTCGCTATTTTGTGAATTCTAAATCACCAGACTGGTGTTACGACTTTGCCATCTGGCAAGTTGAAGATCATAAAAATGCAATCGCTCTTACAGAAGATGAAACATTTTTAGGTGAAGATGCAGACGTTGTCGGTTTTGCTAACCAAACATTGCCTGTGTTGAAACAACATTTAGAAATGGCGAAAAACGTTGCTTCAGAATAAAAATAAAAGCGTAGAGATTACAAAAGGTGCCGTTAGAGTCGGTAATGGAATAAGTTGAAAAGCATAGGCCATGCCGACTTGTAATCCTACGGCCAGAATAATTCCGGATACACTTTTAAGATAAGATTTTTTGAAAACTGCACCCAACGCAAGGGCCGTGAGGATAGAGTTATAACTCATGAGTCCTGATGAAATAAGTTGATTGTTCAAACTAAACAGCACACTCACAACAAGTGAAAGAAGCGCGCCTAGTGTTCCCCAAAATGCCAGACGCTTAGATGATATCCATAGCGCGATAAGAATAACTGCACCTGCTATTGAATTGTTAATCAAAAAGATTTGTGAAAATCCTTTTAAGAAAGCATTAATGAGATTGAGCTGATTATCAACTTCGACCGGAGAGGGAGAGTATCGTCAAAGGACTAAACCAAGCCACGAGAGCACACTCAAAGGAGTGGTGAATAGAGGACATTTTAATTTTATTTTTAAGACTAAAATTGAAAGC
>CBIHOP010000333.1:0-3840 GCA_966211385.1 uncultured Bacteriovorax sp. | reverse complement strand
CAGTGATTCCTCTTACCGTTAGTGATCATACCTCAAAAGAGTTACTTCTTCAGTGTTTTGAAAAGAAATGCCCGGTGGCCCTTTTCCATCCTGGGAATCATTCGCGGGGTATTGGGACCTGGGGAAAAATCATTTTGCTTGAATACAACGCCGATGGAAGTTTAATGGTAATGGTCCAAGGTGTATCGCGAATCAAATTCACAAAAGAGATTCAAGTCACTCCTTATCCAATTTATGAATACGAAGAAATTTATGATCTGGAAGATTCAGCAGTCATTTTAGAAAATTCTCTTGAGCGGTTATATACGGTGCTGGAGAATTGGCTCAATCGCCATATACCTTCCAATAAAGAACGAGTCGCCTTCATGCGAGAGATGAAAACTCCGAGCAAGCTCATTAATAACCTATGCTTGCTGCTCATCAAAGATGTCGAGCTCAAAGAAATTTTTCTGCATAGTACTTCGCTGCCTGAACGTATTCGTATGATGGATGCTCTACTGCGAGGAATTGATCCGGAGACGGAAGACTTCGCAATGGGTGAAGCTCTCAAACGATTTGAGAACCTCACGCCAAACGAAATGTTTATTAAGAATGCTGTTTAAGCCGCGAAAGCGGCGCACCCCAACTTTTTAGAAAAGGGGTAAAACGAGATTTATGAGAAATAGTCCTAGCCCTGACACAACTGGAATACAAAGATTGTCGTCAACGAATTGCGAACACATTTCCGAGATTGCTCCGATGATACCGGCAGCAATGGCAAAAACTAAAAGATCCATGCTTGGAACAACATAAGTTAATCCATAAATTAAAGTAAGGATGTAACAAACAGTAAACGCCGCAATTGTTCCTTGAAGAGACTTGTTGGGAAGGATTTTATCGCGTCCGTAAAGAATCCCGAAGAATGAAGCAATAGGATCAGCGAAAATAAGAAAGAGTGAAGCAAGAACTGCGATGCGTTCAGGAAAAAAGAACAGAGCAAGTGAAACACCAAGCGCATAGAAAGGAAGGCCGCTCGTTGAGTTTCTTTCAGACTCTCTCATGACTGGGCGCATAAGCTTCATCGCCAGGGCATTGATCTTTTCATTTCTAAGGCGAACGAACTCTACAATGAAAGCAGTGATAGCAACGGCAAGAAGAACGAAGGCCATGGTTTCTTCAGACATGCCCGATCTTTTGTAGATGAAGAGGCCAATTAAACCAGTAGCTATGTGCCACGCCTTACGTAGCAAGTGTAAATCTGAGCGCAAACGAAGTGGTGAAGACATTCGTAGTTGAGACATAATCGTATGATCCATCAAGACTCCCGCGAAGAAAAGCACCTTAGCTTTTTAGTCGCCTACTCTTATTAAGTATCTAATTAATGGATTTAAGATTAGCTGAAGGCGCCATTTCTGTAAATCTCTCTGCATTATTTACTGGCATAGTGGATTCAAGTAGTTTGCTTCTTTTTTCCCTTACATTATTGATTTTCTTTCCTATAATAGTCTCCTACACAGCAAAAGTTGCATGGTGAAAGCCCATTTATTGAGGAAAACTAGGTGTTCAACAATAGCGATCAAAATAGCATAAGTTCTGATTTTCAAACGCATTTGAATCCTCAAGGCCAACAAAAAATTTGGGCCATTGGTGGTGGTAAAGGTGGAGTCGGAAAAAGTTTGGTTACCGCCAATCTTGCTATTTGTTTGGCCTTGATGGGACACAAAGTTGCGGCCATCGATCTCGATCTTGGTGGAGCAAACCTTCACACGTGTTTGGGAGTTCCGATTCCGGAGAAAACTCTTTCTGACTATCTTTCAAAAAAAGTAAGAAGTTTAAATGAACTTCTCACACCAACTGCGATTAATAATCTTTTTATTATCAGTGGTGCTCAAGATGATTTAGGAATCGCGAATCTTAAACAGATGCATAAAGCGAAAATTTTAAATCAATTTAATGAACTACCCGTGGATTATGTTTTACTCGACTTAGGTGCGGGTACAACTTTTAATACAATCGACTTTTTTATTTCAGCTGATCAAGGAATTATCACAACACTTCCTGAACCAACATCTATTGAAAACTCTTATCGTTTCATCAAGACAGTTTACCACCGTAAATTAAAAATGGCCGAAGAGCTTTTAGAGATTGGTCCACTAATTGATCAAGCAATGAACGCTAAAATTTCTCAGAATTCTACACCTGCAGATTTAGTTAACCGAGTGATTGAAATCAATCCAGTACTCGGTGGAAAACTTCGCGCAGAAATTAATAAGCTCCAGCCAAAACTTATTATTAATCAAGTTCGCACACAATCCGATATTGATATTGGATTCTCGATGAAGTTGATTAGCAAAAAGTATTTTGGAATTAATCTGGATTACGTTGGCTACCTTGATTACGACGCTACTGTGTGGCAGTCAGTGAAAAAAAGAAAGCCGCTCTTGATGGAATTTCCTAATTCAACTTTGGTTAATAACTTCGATCGAATCATCCACCGACTTTTGAACATTAACTAATTATGAATCATCTTGAGAGTAACATGAACGATTTAAAGAATTACTACGAAGTTTTAGAAATTCCTTCTACTGCAAGATCTGAAGAAATTTATCACAGCTACCAAAGAGCGAAGTCTGCCTATTCGTCAGATTCACTTGCTCTTTATTCGCTGATGAGTCCGGAAGAATGCCGTAACGTTCTGGAGCTCGTGGAAGAAGCGTACTCAATTCTCTCTGATCCAACGAAAAGAAAAAGATATGATGAAGCACGTGGATTAAACCGTGACTTCAATTCAATGAACTACCACACGCTCTCAGATCGTGTTCCTTCTGTACGTTCAGATGTTGTTTCCCAAAGTGCTACTGCTGTGACAAACATGTTGAGAGAAGAATTTACACTCAATTCAAACTCACGTGGATCGGACATCTCTGCTGAAGCGGCCAGAAACATGCCTGCAACGAATGTTACTAAACTTGTTACTCAGAAACGTTTTGCCCTTGATTATGTGATCAACGCTGATTTTGAAAAAGAAATTGATGATGCTCAGGAATTCAACGGTGATTTCCTTCGCAAAATTCGTGAATACAAAAACCTTGATCTTGAAAGATTAGCAGATATGACGAAAGTTTCACGTCTCTATCTTCAGGCCATCGAACTTGAAGACTTCGCTAAACTTCCGGCACCTGTTTACGTACGTGGATTTGTTTTCCAATACGCAAAATGCTTGAAGCTTAAACCTGAAGTCGTCGCTAATTCATACGTTGCCCGTATGAAAAAATTGAAGCCATAATGACTGAAGAAACAAACTTAGAGACAGACAGTGGTGAAGAATCCATTATTCTCACTGTCGAAGCATCTGATCGTGAACAATTCAAACGCCTCGATCAATACCTTAGTGATAAAGTTGACGGATACTCACGCACATTTTTAAAAAATCTTTTTCAAAAAGATCAAATCGTTGTTGCGGAAGACTCTCCTGTCACTCCAAATCTTGAACTTAAAAAAATGCCACCGGTAGGCACTATCATTCAAGTGATGGTTCCTCCCCTGCTTCCTTCTACTGCTGAACCAGAAAATATCCCGCTTGAAATTCTTTACGAAGATGAGCATCTTGTTTTCGTCAATAAACCAGCTGGACTTGTCACACACCCTGCTCCTGGAAACTACACAGGAACTTTAGTGAACGCGATTCTTTATCACTGCAAAGATATTCAAGGAGTCGGCGATCAAAAACGACCGGGAATTGTTCATCGCTTAGATAAAGGGACTTCCGGAGTCATGGTCATTGCTAAAACACAGGCCTGCCACGAAGGACTCGTTCTTCTTTTTTCCACTCACGATATTGAAAGAGTTTATGAAGCATTG
>CBIHOP010000332.1:0-3841 GCA_966211385.1 uncultured Bacteriovorax sp. | reverse complement strand
TGATCTCTGCGCGAAAGCGGGAGTGAGTAAAGGAACGTTCTTTCACAATTTTGAGTCTAAAGAAGATCTCGCTGTCTCAGCTGCGCATCGCTGGTCTGCGGTCACATCGGAGTTTTTCAAAACAGCACCTTATCATAAGAAAAAAGATCCACTTGAAAGAGTGCTGGGCTACATTCGCTTCCGTAAAGAAATTTTGCGCGGAGATCTGCCGGAGTTTACTTGTCTCGTAGGAACGATGGCGCAAGAAGTGTATGCCAAACACCCTGAGATCAATCAGGCCTGCTTTGATTCAATCTTCCAGCATGCCGAAACTCTCGCTGTTGATATTGAAGAGGCAAAGAAAAAATATGCACCTCGTGCGCGTTGGAGTCCGCAAAGTCTCGCTTTGCATACGCAGGCCGTGATTCAAGGTGGCTTTGTCATCGCGAAAGCGGGGGGCGATGTTAAATACGCCGCTGACAGTATTGATCATCTTGAAAGGTATATTCAATTTCTCTTTCAAAAATAAGTTAGGAGTATTTCCATGGTTTTAAAAATATTGCTTGCGCTGATTATTTTACTTGTTCTTATCGTTGTTGTCCTTATCATTCGTGCTCCAAAATTTTACAAAGTCACGCGATCTGTATTGATCAATGCTGAACCATCAGTCGTTTTCCCATACGCCAATAATCCTCGCACAATGCAAGAGTGGAATCCATTCACTATGGATGATCCAACATTGAAAATGACTTATTCAGGTCCAGCGGAAGGAGTGGGAGCTCAATCGGCATGGGATGGAAATAAAAACACAGGAAAAGGACAGGCCACAATTATTGAAAGTGAAATGAATAAAAAAGTTAAGGTTCGTCTAGAATTTGAAAGACCGATGAAAGGAACAAATCACGGTGAATATTTGCTTGAAGGTCAGGGATCATCAACAGTGTTTACCTGGACATTACACGAAGAATCTTTCGTACCAAGAGTTTTATCTCAAGTCATTAATCTGGATAAAATGATCGGAACTCACTTCGAAAGAGGTCTTAGCAAACTGAAATCGATTGTTGAAAACAAAAAATAACAAGGAGTCCACATGTCGAACACCGTTAATCTTCATCGCGTTCTCAAAGCTCCCGTAAACCGTGTCTTCCGCGCATTCAGTGATTCGCAGGCGAAGGCCACTTGGCTTCCTCCATTTGGATTCATCTGCACTGTACAGTCATTTGATTTCAAAGTTGGCGGTGAGTACAAAATGTCGTTTACAAACTTTACGAACGATCAAAAACATTCATGGACTGGTGTCTTTACAAAAATTACACCGAATAAATAAGTTGTTTATAAAGATAGATTTGATGATCCCAATATGCCAGGTGAGATGACAGTCACTGTAACTTTCAAAGAAGTCATGTGTGGTACAGAAATCTCAATTAAACAAGAAGGGATTCCCTCAGTCATTCCGGCAGAGATGTGCTATCTCGGTTGGCAAGAATCCCTTATTAAGCTCGCGCAACTTGTTGAGCCTGAAATTAATCAAGGGTAAAAAATATGATTCAATTTAGTTGCCTCACTGACATTCCCAATATGACGAAAGGTCTCGTGCGCGAGTTGCGCGTGCGTTGGATGCTTGAAGAAATGGGACTTCCTTATGAAGCTCTTGTTTACTCACATCCTGATACAAAAAAGCAGCCTTATCTTTCGCTGCAACCATTTGGACAAGTACCATATTTAAAAACAGATGATCTTGTGATGTTTGAGACAGGTGCAATTCTTACTCATCTGGCACTGAAGTATAACAAACTATTGCCTACGGATGAAATTCAAAGGGCGCATACATTTCAATGGATGTTTGCTGCACTTAATTCGGTTGAACCATTTCTCTTTCATTTGTTTATGCTGAAATTCGATCAAGAGGCGACAGAAGGAACGAAAGAAAAAGCACGTCAGATTTGCCGTGATCGCATTCGTGTGTTGTCAGAACAATTGGGCGACAGAGAATTTTTTTCGGAGAGTTTCAGTATCGCTGACATTGTCATGACAACCGTTATGAAAACAGCAACGATGAATAACTTTCTTGATCCGCATCCGAATCTCGCGTGTTATTTAGAAAGGAATGAAGCACGACCAGCTTTTAAGCGCGCACTCAGTGAACACGTTAAACTTTACAAGGAATAATTATGACAAAAATTACAATTGAAGCTCTCGTTAAAGCAGATCCAAAAAAAGTATGGAAATATTGGACTGAACCGAATCACATCACGCAATGGAATTTTGCAAGTCCAGACTGGCAGTGTCCGCGTGCCTCAAATGATTTGCGAGTAGGCGGAACTTACTCTGCTCGAATGGAAGCCAAAGATGGAAGTTTTGGTTTTGATTTCGATGCGATTTACGATGAAGTTCAAACGGAAAAGAGAATCACTTACACAATGGGCGATGGAAGAAAAGCTACAACAACTTTTGAACCTTCAAATGGCGGTACAAAAGTCACGACTATTTTCGATGCTGAAAATACTCACCCGATAGAAATGCAAAAAGGTGGCTGGCAGGCCATTCTCAATAATTTTAAAACTCACACTGAAAAGGAATAACCATGGCCAAGTACATCGATCTCTGTCTCATTCCATTTCCTAAAAAAGATTTAGCGAAATACAAAAAAACAACAACAAGTGTAGGAAAGATTCTACTTAAGCATGGAGCTCTAGCGAGCAGAGATTTCGTGGCCGACGATGAAAACGCACTTAAAGTTTCTTTCCCAAAAAGAATCAAACTTAAAGAAGGCGAAATTGTGATTGTCGCTATCGCTGAATTTAAGTCTAAATCTCATCGTGATAAAGTGTTCAAACTTATGCATAAAGATCCGGCGATGGAAAAGATTATGGCAGATATGACGGGAGATCATAAGCGCATGCTGTTTGGTGGATTTAAAAATCTTGTTGATCTGGAGTAATTATATCGTGCTGTCGTTAATCGGCAGCTCGATCACAAAACTCGTATTGATGTTTTTCTCATCATAAAAAATGCGACCATTGTGTTTTTCAACAATTCGTTTGCAGATAGGAAGCCCAAGTCCCGTGCCTTTGCCAATTGGCTTTGTCGTAAAAAATGGATGCATGAGCTTCTGAGAAATTGGTTTTGGGATGCCTTTTCCTGAATCGATAATAACTATTTTTTGACAATTATTTTCTCGCACGGTTTTTACGTGAACCCATTTCTCTTCGAGATCAGTAACGGCATCAAATGCATTGTTAACAAGGTTGAGGACAACCTGGCTCATCTCTGATGGATGACAAAGAATCTTTGCATCTGGAGATGTTTCAAAGCGAAGTTCAACTGATTTAGAGCGGAAACACTCCGACGATAAATCGCGAATATCATCAAAGATTTTTTGCACTGGAACGACTTGCATGGGATCAGTCGCATCGTTGCGGGAGATGCTGCCCAAGCTTCGGACGATTCTGGAAACACGTTCAACGTGTTTTACAATGCGATTAATGTCGTTTTTGATTTCATCTCGTTGAGTTGCATCCGTTAAATTTAAACGGTCAACTTTTCGCATGAGAGAGTTAGCTCTTCCAGCAATGACTGTTAAAGGATTGTTAATTTCGTGTGCAATACTGCCGGCCATTTCACCGACGGCGGCCATTTTAGCCGAGTTGTTTAAGTACTCATCATTAAATTTTGTTTCAGTGATATCCTGAGTTGTCCCCATCGCTACTTCGGGATTGCCATCCTGATCGTAGATAAACTCACATTGCTCGCGAAGATATTTAATACGTTCATCATTCAAAACTATTCTATGAACAATTTCGTATGGACCGCGATTTTTAATCGCATCTCGAAAAGTTTTTGTGACACTTGGGAAATCTTC
>CBIHOP010000331.1:0-3851 GCA_966211385.1 uncultured Bacteriovorax sp. | reverse complement strand
TGGATAACTGAACCAGCTGAAAGGAAGAGACAGGCCTTGAAAACAGCGTGCGTAACTAGGTGCATGAAAGAAGCGTTGTATGAACCAACACCAATTCCGATAACCATGTACCCAAGCTGAGAAATTGTTGAGTAAGCAAGAACCGCTTTAATATCTGTTTGGATAAGTGCGATTGTAGCAGCACCGAAAGCAGTGATGGCCCCAATGTAAGCAATGAAAGTTGTCAGGTGACCAGCTTCCATTAATGGATACATTCTTAATGAAAGATAAACTCCGGCCGCAACCATTGTTGCAGCGTGGATTAGAGCTGAACATGGAGTTGGTCCCCACATCGCATCTGGAAGCCAAACTTGAAGTGGAACCTGAGCTGATTTACCCATTGTTCCCATGAAGATTGAAAGACCAGCGATAGCTGCAATTGGAAATCCAATGCCGAAAGCTGTGAAGATTCCATTGAATTTTCCAGCAGCTAGAGCAGCGTAGATATCAACAAAAGATGTGCTTCCTACAATTACCCAAACGATAAGAATTCCAAGAAGGAAGAAAACATCTCCCACTCTTGTTGTCATGAACGCTTTCATTGAAGCGTTTCCTGCACCTTCTTTTTCGTAGTAGAAACCGATGAGTGAGTACGAACAGAATCCCATCAACTCCCAGAAAATAAATACTGAAAGGAGGTTGTCTGAAAGAACTAGCCCAAGCATGGCCGATGTAAAGAGAGACATATAAACGAAGAAACGGCCGAAGCGCGGATCATCGTGCATGTACCAAGTTGAGAAAACGTGGATTAAAGTCGCAACACCAGTAACCATGAGTAGCATAGTTGCTGTCATGTTATCGATGTAGATACCCATGTTAACTTTGAAGAGGTGTTCACCAGCACTCAGGTCAAACCAATTAAATACTTTGTGAATGTGGTAGTTCACTGAGTATACGCCCATAAAATCCATGAAGATTTTAGCGGCGAAAAGGAATGAACCAAAAATTGCCAATGTACTTAGAGCAACTGCGATGTTTGTAAAACGCTTAACGATGAAAGTGTTAATCACGAAAGCGAAAAAAGGCAGTAGTACGATAGGGGCAATAGTCGAAATTGTGTAATCCATAGTCTCTATATCCTTATCAAAACCTAATTTTGTAGCGTTGAAGCATCGTCAATGTGAATACTTTCTCTTAACTGGAAGAATCTAATGACGATGGCGAGTCCTACAGCTGCTTCAGTAGCAGCGACGACGATAATGAAAAGACTCATTATATGTCCGTCGAGATTGTTATTTACGAACTTAGTGTAGGCCACGAAGTTTAGTGCAGAAGCATTAAGGATAAGTTCAATACCTAAAAGGATAGCGATGATATTTTTTCTCGCTACCATTACGGCTACACCGCAAAGGAAAAGGGCGAATGAGATCCCTAAATATGTATATAAACTAATCATGGATTTCTTTCCTTGGACGCGAAATGATGTCTGCACCAATCAGCGCTCCTAATAAAAGTACTGAAGAAATTTCAAACGCAAGAATGTGATCTGTTGCGAGGATTGTTCCTAATCTTTCTACTGTCGGCTCGTTAGCACCAACTGGAAGTTTTTGAACCTTAACTGCACCAAGAATGATTTTTGCGAGAATAAGAGCTGTCACAACAGCAGCAAATCCTGCGATTGCAAAAGTTTTCTTGTTACCCATTGAAGGAATTTTTTCTAATCCATAACGGTTGATTTTGTTGCTTGTTCCACCTGTTAACATAATGGCGAACAACATAAGGATAACAACACCACCTGCGTACACAACTAGTTGAGTAGCAGCGAGGAAGTCAGCACCGATACATGCATACAATCCAGCTACTCCAAAAAGAGAAGCAAGAAGGTACACACACGCATGCATTAAGTTTTTGCTATAAACTACGGCAAAAGCTCCACCAAGAGTTAAAACCGCAGATAATAAAAAGAGTGTATTCGTAAACACTTTAGAACCCCTTCCTTATTAGTGTCCGCCACCAGCTGAGCCGGCCGCGTGGAAAATTAAGTTAAACATTGATTGGTTGTTGAAAGCCCACATCCAAATAGCAATTCCAAGAAGATTGAAAAGAGCGATTGGAGTTAAGTATTTCCAACAAAGCGTCATTAGTTGGTCAACGCGAAGACGTGGAAGCGTCCAACGGATCCAGATAACAACATAATAAAGGATAAGAGTTTTAGTTAAGAATGATCCTAACTCTAATAACTGACCAATGTTTTGAGCAAGCATTCCATCAAGGCCAAGTTCCATGAAGATTTTTCCAGAACCTAGATCGAAAGGAACTTTGTATCCACCAAGGAAAAGAGCAACTGCTACTGCACACACGACGAAAACTTCGATGTATTCAGCAAGAGCGAAGAAACCGAATTTCATACCAGAATATTCAGTGTGGTAACCAGATACAAGTTCTGATTCCGCTTCTGGTAAATCGAATGGTGCACGGTTTGTTTCTGCAAGAGCAGAGATGAAATAAATAAAGAAGCCAACGAAAGCGAATGGATTATGGAAAATGTACCACTCGTGAGGAGCTCCACCTTGTCCGCTGATAAGAGTCTTCATTGAAAGACCCCCGGCAAGAAGAACGATTGAGATGATCGTGATTGTCGCTGGAATTTCGTAAGAAATAATTTGCGAAGCTCCACGCATACCACCGAGCATAGACCACTTTGAGTTTGAAGCATATCCACCAAGGAAAACGCCAACACCAACAAGAGAAGCCATACCAACAAGGTAAAAGATACCAACGTTTAAATCTGAAAGCATGAATCCGCTTGAGTAAGGAACAACTGCAAGAGTTGCAAAAACACCAACCAAACAGATAACTGGAGCAAGATTGAAAACGAACTTATCAGCACCGCTTGTGATGATGTCTTCTTTAAGAATCATCTTCACACCGTCAGCTAAGAATTGAAGTAAACCAAATGGACCAACACGGTTTGGACCGATACGCGCTTGAAGGTCAGCAGAAATTTTTCTTTCAGCGTATGTACCTAGACCACCGATTGTTGCCATAGCACCAACGATAATTAAGGCCACAACAGCGAAGATGAAAAAGGCTAGGAGAGATGAAGCATCGAAACCTAGAACTTTTGAAAGCCAAGCTGAAACATTAGCGAATTCATTTGATTGAGCAAAATATGATACGACTGTCGAATTCATCACTATTCCTTTTTGCCAATGTTAGTGTGAGAAGTATGAAAGCTTTTAACCCAGTCAAGGTCACCTTTCTTCCAGCAGTATGCTAGACCTGCCACGAGAACTAAAACGAAAGCAAGTATCGACATGAGTAGTGTTCCACCCATACCGATTTCATTAAATCTTTTGTAAACAGCAGCTACTGGAAACATGAGCGCACTTTCAACATCGAAAATAATGAAGATAAGTGCGACTACGTAGAAGCGAACGTTGAAGTTTGCCCACGCCGTCCCGATAGGTTCCTCACCACACTCATAAGCTGTTTCTTTTAGCTTGTTAGGATTCTGAGGACGAATAAAACTTCCCAAAAGTAATGAACCACCGGCCACAAGAACGGCCAGAACGATCAAAATAACAATGGGCATGTAGACGTCTAGATTTAATGTCGACATCTTGATCTCCGAGATAAAAAATCCAATTTTTTAGTTTTCTTAGATTACACGAAAATATAATATCTTGGAAATAGTTTGTTTCGCTTCCGGCACACAATCATGACACACTTCAATTCACTGCTCCAAAAAATTTTGAACTGGGATGAAAGTGTTTCTTCACCGCTTTATTTGTATGGTGCCAACACCCAACAATGGTCATTTATTCTCAACTCGTTTTTGAACGAAAACTCTAAACAGTTTTTGAAAAAAT